>NZ_JBEZBW010000110.1:0-25809 GCF_040647305.1 Saccharothrix sp. NPDC042600
GTCCGGGCGTGGGCACGGGCGCAGGTCCGGGCGTCGGCGCGGGTCCGGGCACGCGTGCCGGCGCGAGCGCGGGTGCCGGTCGGCGTCCCGGCGCGGTGAACGGCCCGACCCGCCGCGTGGCGGGCCGGGCGGGGTTCACGATGCCTTCCGGACGTCCGCCGCCTGGCTGCGGCCGTCCCGGCCCGCCTGGATCTCGAACTCCACGCGGTCGCCCTCGGCCAACGTGCGGAAGCCTTCCATTTGAATCGCCGAGTAGTGCACGAAGACATCGGGCCCGCCGTCGGCGGCGATGAAGCCGTACCCCTTCTCCGAGTTGAACCACTTGACCGTGCCGACAGCCAAGACGTCCTCCTTCGAGAAATACCTGAGCAAACCGCCACGCTAGAGGCACGAGGGGGTTCGCCGATACCTCCTTATGGAGTCATGCGCGCATGCTGAATCCGTTGTCGCGCAACCAAGTGACGAGTCCGCGCGGACTGCGCGTCCGGGTCAGCACCAGGCCCGGTCCGGCGAAGTCGAACACGAGCCCGTCGCCGGTGCGCACCGATTGCGGCACGTCCGGGGTCAGGGCGCGCAGGCGGCACTGGAGGGTGTCGGCGAACCCGATGACGTGCCCGGCGTCGAGGGTGACCAGCTCGCCCGCGGCGAGGGTGACCACGTCGAGCGTGCCGTAGCAGCTCAGCACCACCGAGCCCGCGCCGCGGAAGTGGGTGAGGAAGCCGCTGTCGCCGCCGTGCAGGGCGCGCACCGGCGGCCCGGCGGGGTCGAGGGCGACGGTGACCGCGCCGGCCAGCCACGTGTTGCGGGCGACGCACCAGCCGGCGGTGCCGTCGAGTTCGAGGACGTGCAGGTCGCCGGGCAGCGGCGGCGCGACGTCGACCCAGCCGCCCTCGGGGCCGGCCGTGCACAGGGCCGCCTTGACGCCGGGCGCCTTGCCCCTGGTGTCGACGGTGACGCCGTAGCTGGTCGCGACCACCGACGACCGTTCGACGAGCACCGGCTCGGCGGGCGCGAGCACCAGCCTGGCCACCCCGAACGTCGGCGTGTGTCGCGTGCGGACCTGCACCGGAACCTTCCCCCCTACTGCGAACCGCGGCCGGTCACCTCGATCGTGCGGCCGGTCGGAGCAGTTTCGCACGCGCGCGGCAGGATGGTGGTCGTGTCGAACTCCGAGCCGTCGAAGCCCCTGACGCGTGTCGCCGACCACCGGGCCCGGGTGGCGGACCTGGTCGGCGTGATGCCGGTGGTGGACCTGCCGGTCACCGACTGCCTGGGCCTGGCGCTGGCCGCCGACCTGGTGGCCCCGATCCCGCTGCCGCCGTTCGACAACTCGGCGATGGACGGGTACGCGGTGCGCGCCGCCGACCTCGCGCGGGTGCCGGTGACGTTGCCGGTGGCCGACGACATCCCGGCGGGCAGGACCTCGCTGGTGCCGCTGGAGCCGGGCACCGCGCAGCGGATCATGACCGGCGCGCCCGTGCCGCCCGGCGCGGACGCCGTGGTGCAGGTCGAGTGGACCGACGGCGGGACCTCGACCGTCCGGGTGGACCGCGCGGTGGCGGTCGGGCAGAACGTGCGGACGGCCGCCGACGACGTGGCCGTGGGCGCGACCGTGCTGAGCGCCGGGACGCCGCTGGGCCCGGCGCAACTGGGGTTGGCGGCGGCGCTGGGGTTCGCGGTGCTGCCGGTGCGGCGGCGACCGCGGGTGCTGGTGCTGTCCACCGGGTCGGAGCTGGTGTCGCCGGGGACCGACCTGCTGCCGGGGCAGATCTACGAGTCCAACGGCGTGATGCTGGCGGCGGCCGTGCGGGAGGCGGGCGGCGAGGCGGAGCTGCTGCGGTTCGTGCCCGACGACGTGGACGCCTTCCACGCGGCCGTCGGGGCGCGGATCGCCGAGTTCGACCTGCTGCTGACCTCGGGCGGGGTGAGCGCGGGCGCGTACGAGGTGGTCAAGGACGCCTTCACCGGGCGCGGCGTGGAGTTCACGAAGGTCGCCATGCAGCCGGGCGGGCCGCAGGGCGCGGGCCGCTACCAGGGGGTCGCGGTGGCGACGCTGCCCGGCAACCCGGTGAGCGCGCAGGTGTCGTTCGAGGTGTTCATCCGGCCCGCGCTGCGGGCGGCGCTGGGGTTCGCGCGGGTCGAACGGCCCACCGCCACGGCCCGGCTGAGCGCCGGCCTGACCTCGCCGGCGGGGCGCACCCAGTTCCGGCGCGGCAAGTACGACCCGGTCTCCGGGCAGGTCGTCACGCCCGTGGGCGGGCCGGGGTCGCACCTGCTGTCGGCGCTCGCGATCAGCGACTGCCTCATCGAAGTGCCCGAGGACGTGACCGCGCTGGCCCAGGGTGACGAGGTGCTCATCCGCTTCCTGTAAGGGAAATCGCTTCGGGACCGCCGTCTGATCTGCGAAGATCCCGCGCGCAGTCCCCACCTGTCGGGGGTCCGTGGGGACGTTTCCTTTCGGGTGTCGTGGGGGTGGGGGATGGCGCGTTCGATCCTGGCCGTGGCCATGCTGGTCGGGTTCTTCGTGCTGGTGCTCGGGTTGACCGTCGGGCTCGGCGCGGTCGCCGTGGGCGCGGTCGGCACCGGGAACTTCAGCTATTGGGCGATCAAGGGCGGGCTGATCGCGGGCGCGGTGGCGCTCGCCGTCACCGGCGCGGTCTTCAAGGCGCTCAGGACGCGCGTGGAGCCCGAGGGCGTGCCGCTGACCCGGGCCGACCAGCCCGAGCTGTGGCGGGTCGTGGACGAGCTGGCGGAGGCCGTCGGCACCCGCGCACCCGACGACATCCGCCTCGTGGCCGGGGTCAAGGCGGCCGTGCGGGAGGAGGCGGGGCTGCTGGGCCTGCGGCCCGGGCCGCGCCACCTGGTGCTCGGCCTGCCGCTGCTGGCCGGGCTGACCGCCGGCGAGCTGCGGTCGGTGCTGGCGCACGAGCTGGGCCACTTCGGCGGCGGGCACACCAGGCTCTCGGCGTTGACCTACCGGGCCAAGGTCGCCCTCGAACGCACCGTGGACGGCCTGGCCGGCTCGATCGTCCAGGAACCGCTCGCCTACTACGCCAGGGTGTACGCGTGGGTCGCGGCCTCGGCGAACCGGCGGCGGGAACTGGCCGCCGACGCGGCCTCGGTGGCCGCCGCCGGCCGGGAGACGGCCCAGTCCGCGCTGCGCAAGGCCCTGCCCCTGGCCGCGGCCTGGAACACCTACCTGGACGACTACGTGTCCCTGGCCTCCGCCGCCGGGCGGACGCCGCTTCTGCTGGCCGGGTTCCGGTCGTTGTTGGCCGACCCCGAGCGGCAGGAGCAGCTCGCGGACGCGACCGACCGGCTGCTGGACGAGCAGCCCGCGTCGGTGTTCGACAACCACCCGCCGGTCCGGGAGCGGATCGCGGCCATGGAGGCGCTGCCGTCGCCCGTCGTGCCGGTGGCCGACCAGCCGGCGTCGGCGCTGGTCAGCCGCCTCGAAGAGCTGGCGGGGGGACTGGTCGCGGACGGCTGGGGGCCGGTGGCGGACTGGCCGGAGATCGTCCGGCTGGCCGGCGCGGCGCACGTCGCGCACGAGGCCGGCCTGCTGGTCGGGGCCGGTCGGGCCAGTCGGGTCGCGCCGGAGGGCACGCTGGACGCGTTGCTGACCGGGCTCGAACGGGGCGGGGTGCGGCGGATCGCCAAGCACCTGCTCGACGAGGACGTGCCGGCCGAGGAGTACGACGAGGTGGTGGTCGAGCTGGTGACCCGGCTGCTCGGCGCGGTGCTGCTGGACGAGCTGGTGCGGGCCGGGCGGGTCGAGTTCCGGCTCGATTGGGGCGGGCCGTGCCAGGTGGTGCTGGCGGACGGGACGACCGTGGACGCACCTGAAGTGGTCGCGCCGGCCGTGCGGGATCCGGCGAACGTGCCGCTGGTGCGCGAAAGGGTGAGCGCGTTGTGTGACAGAGCGCTCACGCGCTGACATTGAGTAAGCCATGTGACCCGGATTACACTCGACGCATGCTCGTCCGGTGGTGCGCGTGCGTTCGTCGGGGGACGCACGGGCACGCCGGACGGGGCCGGGTGCCGCCGGCGTAGCGTGTTGCCGGTCGAATGACAGTGCCCCGACCCGGAAGAGCCATGACCGTCGAACGCGACAACAACAGTGGTGCCGTCTCCCACTTCCTCGACCTCGCCAAGGGGATCGTCCCCCCGATGAACCCGGCGGGTCGCCCGTTCGTGCTGGGTGCGGCCGTCGGCACCCTCCTGCTGCGCCGGTTCTCCAAGCGCCTGGGGGTCGTCGGCGCCGTGCTGACCGCCTGGGTGGCGTGGTTCTTCCGCGAGCCCAAGCGGACCACGCCCACCCGTCCCGGCATCGCCGTGGCGCCCGCCGACGGCACGGTGTCCCACGTCGTCGAGGCGGTGCCGCCGGCCGAATTGGGCCTGGGCGCCGCGCCGATGACCCGGATCAGCGTGTTCCTGTCGGTGTTCGACGTGCACGTCCAGCGCGTGCCCGTGTCCGGCACCGTCAAGCAGGTGTCCTACCGGCCCGGCAAGTTCCTGTCCGCGGACCTGGACAAGGCCAGCGAGGACAACGAGCGCAACACCGTGTGGCTGCGCTCCTTCGAGGGCCACGACGTCGTGGTCGTGCAGATCGCCGGCCTGGTGGCACGGCGGATCGTGTGCCACGTGGCCGAGGGCGACAAGGTCGCGGTCGGCCAGACCTACGGCCTGATCCGGTTCGGCTCGCGGGTGGACCTGTACGTGCCGGCGGGCAGCCGGGTGCTGGTCGAGGCCGGGCAGAAGACCATCGGCGGCGAGACCGTGCTCGCCGAACTCCCGGAGGGCTGAGGCGGATGGCTCCCAGCGGCCCCGGGGTCCGGCTGCTGCCCAACGCCATCACCGTGCTGGCGATGTGCGCGGGCCTGTCGGCGGTGTACTTCGCCATCAACGGGTTCTACGGCGCGGCCATCGCGTCCATCGCCATGGCGGCGGTCTTCGACGGCCTCGACGGCCGGATCGCCCGGCTGCTGGACGCGACCAGCAAGATGGGCGCCGAGCTGGACTCGCTGGCCGACGCCATCTCCTTCGGCGTCGCGCCGGCGCTGGTCATCTTCGTGTGGAAGTTCGAGGACAGCCGCGAGGGCTGGGTCGTCGCGCTGATCTTCGCGGTGTGCATGGTGCTGCGGCTGGCCCGGTTCAACACGCTGCTGGAGGTGGAGCAGCCGCCGTTCGCGAAGGAGTTCTTCGTCGGCGTGCCCGCCCCGGCCGGCGGGCTGTTGCTGCTGCTGCCGCTGATCCTGGACGAGCAGGTGCGCCGGCCGGGCTGGTGGTCGGAGCCGTGGGTGGTCGGGGCGTGGACGGTGGCGGTGGCGCTGCTGCTGGTCAGCCGCATCCCGACGCTGTCGGTGAAGACGATCAAGGTCCCGCCGCGGGCGGTCGCGCCGCTGCTGGTCCTGGTGGCGCTGCTGGCGGCGGCGATCATCACGTTCCCGCTGGTGGCGCTGATCGCGGCGTCGCTGCTGTACCTGGCGCACCTGCCGTACTCGGTGCGCCGGTACCGGTGGCTGGCCAAGCACCCGGAGGCGTGGTCGGTGCCGGCGGCGGACCGCCGGGCGATCAAGCGGGCGCACGGCGTCGCGGCCCGGCGGTTGGGGCTGCGGCAGCCGTTGGGCGGCCGGGTGGCGGGCGCGGCGATGCGGGCCGTCCGCCGGCCGCGCCGGGCCGTGGACCCGACCCAGGTGGCCGCGGAGACCAACGGCCAGCCCGGCGCCAAGCGCCGCGGCTGGCGACAGATCGGCCTGCGCCGCCACCACCGCCCCTGACACCGCTCGGCCCGCAGGGTCACCGGCCCGGCGGGACTCGGACCCGCCGGGCCGATCGCTGTCCTAGGCTCTGGTCGTGATCACGTTGACGGCCCGCCTGTCGCCCTCCGCCCTCGACACCCGGCGCGGGGTCGTGCGGATGCACCCCGAGGTGCTCGACGCGCTGGGGCTGCGGGCCTGGGACGCGGTCAAGCTGACCGGGGCGCGGGTGTCCGCCGCCCTCGCCGCCGCCGGCGACGGGCCGCCCGGGGTCGTGTTCGTCGACGACGTGACGCTGTCCAACCTCGGCGTGGTCGAGGGGTCGGAGGTCGTGGTGACGCCGACCGAGGTCGCCGCCGCCCGGGTGGTGACGGTGGCCGGGTCGCGGCTGGCCGGCACGTCCCTGACGCCCGAGACGTTGCGGATGGCGTTGACCGGCAAGGTCCTGACCGTCGGGGACGCGGTGTCGCTGCTCCCCCAGGACCTCGCCCCGCCGCCCGGTGTGGACGTCAGCGAGACCCGGCGGAAGCTGTCCAACGCCATCGGCATGACGTGGACCAACGAACTGCTCACGATCACCTCCGTCGACCCGGCCGGGCCGGTGGCGGTGCAGCCCTCGACCGTCGTCGGGTGGCGGGACGGCGCACGGACGGGTGATCCCGCCCCCGAACCGGTGGTGACCGCCCCGCCCGTGGCGGCGGTGCCGATCGCGGACCTGGTCGGGCACCAGGACGCGGCGCGCCGGCTCACCGAGTGGCTGGACATCACCTTCCGGCACCCCGAGCTGCTGACCCGGCTGGGCGCGGCGCCCCGGTTGGCGGCGCTGGTCAGCGGCCCGGAAGGGGTCGGCAAGGCGACGCTGGTCCGGGCCGTCGCGCACGGCGTCGGCGCCGCGGTGGTCGAGGTGGCCGCGCCGAGCATCGCCGTGCTGGAGGCGAACGCGACGGCCGCGCGGCTGACCGACGCGCTGTCCACCGCCGGGACGCCCGTGGTGCTGCTGCTGACCGACGTCGAGGCCCTGCTGCCGGCCGCCGACCCGCCGCCGGTGGCGACGGTCGTGCTGGACGCGTTGCGCGCGGCGGTGGCCAGGCCCGGGTTCGCGCTGGTCGTGACGAGCGCGCACCCCGAGGCGGTGGACCCGCGCCTGCGCGTGCCGGAGCTGGTGGACCGCGAGGTCGTGCTGTCGCTGCCGGACGGCGTCGTGCGGACGGAGTTGCTGCGGGTGCTGCTGCGGGACGTGCCGCTGGAGCCCGACGTGGACCTCGGCGTGGTCGCCGACCGGACGCCCGGGTTCGTCGCGGCGGACCTGGTGGCGCTGCGGCGGGAGGCGGCGGTGCGGTCGGCGCTGCGCCAGCGGGACGTGGCCGAGCCGCACGTGGCGCAGCAAGACCTGTTGGGCGCGTTGGAGACCGTGCGGCCGATCTCGATGTCCACTTCGGACACGTTGCGGACCGGCGGGCTGACGTTGGAGGACGTCGGTGACATGGCCGAGGTGAAGCAGGCGCTCACCGAGGCCGCGCTGTGGCCGTTGCAGTACCCGGACTCGTTCGCGCGCCTGGGCGTCGCGCCGCCGCGCGGGCTGCTGCTGTACGGGCCGCCGGGGTGCGGGAAGACGTTCCTGGTGCGGGCGTTGGCCGGCAGCGGGCGGCTGAACGTGCTGTCGGTCAAGGGCGCCGAGCTGATGGACAAGTTCGTCGGCGAGTCGGAGCGCGCGGTCCGCGAGCTGTTCCGCCGCGCCGCCGAGGCCGCGCCCGCGCTGGTCTTCCTGGACGAGGTGGACGCCCTCGCGCCGCGCCGGGGCCAGTCGTCGGACTCGGGCGTCGGCGACCGGGTGGTGGCGGCGCTGCTGACCGAGCTGGACGGCGTGGAGCCGTTGCGGGACGTGGTGGTCCTGGGCGCGACGAACCGACCGGAACTGATCGACCCGGCCCTGCTGCGACCGGGCCGGCTGGAGCGCCTGGTGTACGTGCCGCCGCCGGACGCCGCGGCGCGGGCGGAGATCCTGCGGGCGTCGTCGCGGAACACGCCGTTGGCGTCGGATGTCGACTTGTCGGCTTTGGCGGAGGAGTTGGACGGGTACTCGGCGGCGGACTGCGCGGCCCTGGTGCGCGAGGCGGCGCTGACCGCGATGCGGGAGTCGCTGTCGGCGGCGGAGGTGACGGCGGACCACCTGGCGAAGGCGCGGACCGCCGTGCGGCCGTCGCTGGACCCGGTGCAGCTCGCGACCCTGGAGGCGTACGCGGAGTCCCGCCAGACCTGAGTTGCCCGGCAAGCGCTTGCGGTCGGCTCAGATCTTGCCGGACGGGCCCTGGTAGTCGTTGGTCACGATCACGATGATGCCCGGGTGCGCGCCCTCGATGCCGTCGAAGCGGGGCTTCACCTCGGCGCGCAGCGCGCGGGCCAGGGCCTGCGCCGACGCCTCCTCGTCCGTGCCCGGCCGGTAGTAGACCGTGGTGGTCGGGATTTGGCCCTGGGAGTAGTTGCCGGTCTCGGCGACCTCCCAGCCGACCTTGCGCACGTCGTCGGACGCCCGCGCCGCCAGGTTCTGGATGGTGCTGTTGTTGTAGACGCGCACCGGCGGCTTGGTCGTCGGCGACACCGGGGGCGGCGGGGTCGTGGTGGTGCCGCCCGGGACGCCGGTCGGTGCGGCCGTCGTGGTGCCGGCGGGTGGCGTCGTGGGGGAACCGGTGGTGGTCTGCGGTGCGCTGGAGTCCGTCGTGCCCGGGGTCTGGGTGTCGCTGCTCCCCGGGTCGGTGCTGGACGTGGCCGAGGGCTGCGCGCCCTGCTGGTCGTCGCCGTCGCCCGCGAACAGGCTGGCCACGCCGATCACGAGGGCGACGGCCGCGACACCGATCAGCGCGAGGCCCGCGGCGCGGGCGGGGTGGGCGGAACGGGCCGGCTCCGGGCTGCTCATCGGCGCTCGACACCCGGCCGTTCGACGCCGAGGCGGCGGGCCGCGCGGGCCCGCTGCCTGCCGGTCCGGGACCGGCGCAGCCGCTTCACCAGCATGGGGTCCGCCGCCAACGCCTCTTCCTTCTCCAGCAACGCGTTGAGCAACTGGTAGTACCTCGTCGGGGACAGGTCGAACAGCTCCTTGATGGCCTGCTCCTTGACGCCCGCGTACTTCCACCACTGGCGTTCGAAGGCCAGGATCGCGCGCTCCCGGTCGTCCAAACCGTCGTCCGGCCCCTCAGCCGGCGCCAGTGCCTCTGCGGCGTCCATCTGGCTCCTCAGCCCTACCTGGTGCGTCCGAGCCATTCAATCACGTGATCTTGGTCCGGGTCGGTTCATCGCCTCGGCGCGTCCTGTGGCGGATACGCTTGTCGCCATGTCAGTCCACCCCATCGTCATCGCCGGCGAGCCCGTGCTCCACCGCCCGACCAAGCCGGTCGAGGTGTTCGACGACGCGCTGCGCACGTTGATCAACGACATGTTCGAGACCATGGCGGCGGCGCACGGGGTGGGTCTCGCGGCCAACCAGATCGGCGTCGACCAGCGGGTGTTCGTCTACGACTGCCCCGACGACGAGGGCGTCCGCCACCGCGGCGTGGTGGTGAACCCGGTGCTGGAGACCTCCGAGGTCCCGCTGGGCATGCCCGACCCGGACGACGACTACGAGGGCTGCCTGTCCGCGCCGGGCGAGTCGTACCCGACGGGGCGGGCGTCGTGGGCGAAGGTCACCGGGTTCGACGGTGACGGCAAGCCGGTCGAGGTCGAGGGCACCGGGTTCTTCGCGCGCTGCCTCCAGCACGAGACCGACCACCTCGACGGGTTCCTGTACCTGGACCGGCTCGTGGGGCGGCACAAGCGGGCGGCGAAGAAGATGCTGAAGGCCAATGGGTGGGGCGTGCCCGGCCTGTCCTGGGACCCGGCGACCTCCGAGGACCCGTTCGCCGACGACGAGGACGACGACTGACCGACCGACCCGCTCCGCGGGCGAAAAGCACCGACCGACCCGCTCCGCGGGCGGAAAAGGCCTGGACGGCGGGGTGACGATGGCCTCATGTGGAGCAGCCTCGCCGCCTTCGTCGCGGCGTCCTTCCTGATCGCGCTGTCGCCCGGCCCCGGCACGGCGCTGGTGCTGCGGCAGTCGGTCCGGGGGCGGGCGGGTGCGCTGGCCACGGTCGCGGGCATGGAGGTCGGGGTCGCGGTGTGGGCCGTGGCCGCCGCGCTCGGGCTGTCCGTGCTGCTCACCGCGTCCGAGATCGCCTACCACGGTCTGCGCGTCGCCGGTGCGGCGTACTTGATCCACCTGGGTGTCTCCAGCCTGGTGAAGGCGGGCGCGCCGCTGCCGGACGGGTCGCCCGCGCGGCACGCGTTCCGGTCCGGGCTGGTGGTCAACCTGGCGAACCCGAAGCTGGGCGTGTTCGCGCTGTCGTTCCTGCCGCAGTTCCTGCCGCCGGACGCGGGGCGGGGCGCGTTGCTGGTGTTCGCGCTGGTGTGGGTGGTCGTGGACACGCTCTGGTACCTGGTGGTCGTGGGCGTCCTAGACCGGGTCCGCGGCCTTCTCTCCCGCACGCGGGTCCGGCGGGCGGTGGAGCGCGTGTCCGGGGCCGTGCTGGTCGGGCTTGGCCTTCGGCTGGTGCTCGACCCGCGCTGAGCGCCGCCAGGGCAGTTCGGGGAAGCCGGCCAGCTCGACGTGGGTGGTGCACGCGGCCAGCTCGGCGTACGCGCCCGCGATGACGTGCGCCCGGATGCGCCGCACCTGGCCGACCGTCGGTAGTTCGCCGACCAGCAGGAACGGCATGAGCAGCCGCCAGGCCCCGACCACCGTCGCCCGCCTCCGGTGCGGCGCGCGCAACACCGCACGCGCCACCCGCAACGCGTGCTCGCCGGCCGTCATGGCGTGCGGGTGACCGGCGTGGTCCCACGCCCACCGCAGCTCGTCGGCCGTCGCGCACCGCACGCAGTCCACGGGTCCGGTGGCGGGTTCCTCGCCGCAGTGCGCGCAGGTCACCAGGGTCATCGCCCAGTCGGTGCAGGTCCAGGGGTGCTTGCCCACCTCGTCGGCGAGCACCAGCTCGGCCAGCTCCTTCTCCCCCGCGCCACCCTCGGCGAGCTTCTCGGCGGCCAGCAGCTCCTGCCAGTCGAGCAGCCAGTACTGGTCGACCAACTCGGCGCAGAACCGACAGGCCGGGTAACTCCGCCCAGCCGGCTCACCGCACGACGGGCACGGCGAAACCGCAGCGGGCCGCGCCACGCGCCGTGCCCCGGGCGGGAAGGGCTGGTGATCAGCCACGCGGAGAAAGGTACGCGCAAAGGGCCGTCCTTGGCATCCGCGTGACGGCGGGTGGCGGGGAGCGGCGCGTGGCGGGCAGCGGCGCGCGTCGGCGGAGGGCGGGTGGCGCGTGGCGGCGGGCGGGCGACCGGCCCGGCCCGCGGCGAGCGGGGTCCAGCGCAACACCGCCCCAACCCGGCCACCACAGCGCGCCCCGCCACTTCAGCCGCCGCCCACTCAGCTCAACCCGGGCCGACCGCCGCGCTACCGACCCGACCGGGATGCCCGCCGCTGCCGACCGGGATGCCCGCCGCTGCCGGCCGCTGCCCGCCGCTGCCGGCCGCCGCTCGGCGGTGATCGCCTCCGCCCGCCTCCGCCCGCCTCCGCCCGTCGCTCGCTGATCGTCGTTGGCCGCCGCTGATCGCCGTCGTCGCTGGTGGAGCGGGTGGTGCGGGGCTGGTCGGCGTTGGTGGGTGTGGCCTCCGGCCCCCGGTTCCATTGTCCCACGTGGGTACGACAGGGCGGCTGGTGTGTGGTGGCCTTGGCATGGACGTGGTGGCCTGGCTATGGTCGGGCGGACAACTCAACACACGCGGGAGCTCGCGCCTCAGCGGGCTGAGAGGGCGGCTGGAGAGGACTCCGGTGCCGCCGACCGCCTGAACCTGACCGGGTAATGCCGGCGTAGGGAGGAATGTCGTGACGGCACTTGACGACCGTTCGGTGAAGCCGACTGTCACCACCGGCCCGATCTCGGGCTCGCGCAAGGTCTACCGCGAGGTGGCCGACGGGGTGAAGGTCCCGTTCCGCAGGGTGGAGCTCACCAACGGCGAGCACGTCGACCTCTACGACACTTCCGGTCCGTATACCGACTCCGACGCGACCATCGACGTCCACACCGGACTGCCCAGGCTGCGCGCCGACTGGATCGCCGCGCGCGAGCCGGTCAACGGGGCGGTGACCCAGTTGGCGTACGCCAAGGCCGGGATCATCACGCCGGAGATGGCGTTCATCGCCGCGCGCGAGAACATGAGCCCCGAGTTCGTGCGGGAGGAAGTGGCCATCGGCCGCGCCGTGATCCCGTTGAACCGCAACCACCCCGAGGCCGAGCCGATGATCATCGGCAAGAAGTTCCTCGTGAAGATCAACGCCAACATCGGCAACTCGGCCGTCACCTCCTCGATCGAGGAGGAGGTGGAGAAGATGGTGTGGGCCTCCCGCTGGGGCGCCGACACGATCATGGACCTGTCCACCGGCAAGCGCATCCACGAGACCCGCGAGTGGATCATGCGCAACTCGCCCGTCCCCATCGGCACCGTGCCGATCTACCAGGCGCTGGAGAAGGTCAACGGCGACCCGGCGAAGCTGTCCTGGGAGGTCTACCGGGACACCGTCATCGAGCAGGCCGAGCAGGGCGTCGACTACATGACGGTGCACGCGGGCGTCCTGCTGCGGTACGTGCCGCTGACCGCGCGCCGGGTCACCGGCATCGTCTCGCGCGGCGGGTCGATCATGGCCGCGTGGTGCCTCGCGCACCACAAGGAGAGCTTCCTCTACACGCACTTCGAGGAGCTGTGCGAGATCCTGCGCGCCTACGACGTCACCTTCTCCCTGGGTGACGGCCTGCGCCCCGGCTCGATCGCCGACGCCAACGACGAGGCGCAGTTCGCCGAGCTGCGCACGCTCGGCGAGCTGACGCACATCGCCCGCTCGCACGACGTGCAGGTGATGATCGAGGGCCCCGGCCACGTCCCGATGCACAAGATCGCGGAGAACGTGCGGCTGGAGGAGGAGTGGTGCGGCGAGGCGCCGTTCTACACCCTCGGGCCGCTGGCCACCGACATCGCGCCCGCCTACGACCACATCACCTCGGCGATCGGCGCGGCGCAGATCGGCTGGCTGGGCACGGCGATGCTCTGCTACGTCACGCCGAAGGAGCACCTGGGCCTGCCCAACCGGGACGACGTGAAGACCGGCGTGATCACCTACAAGATCGCGGCGCACTCGGCGGACCTGGCCAAGGGCCACCCGGGCGCGCAGGACTGGGACGACGCGCTGTCCAAGGCGCGCTTCGAGTTCCGGTGGGAGGACCAGTTCAACCTGTCGCTTGACCCGGACACCGCGCGCTCGTTCCACGACGAGACGCTGCCCGCGGAACCGGCGAAGACCGCCCACTTCTGCTCGATGTGCGGGCCGAAGTTCTGCTCGATGAAGATCACCCAGGACGTCCGGAAGTACGCCGAGGAGCGCGGACTGTCCACTGTGGAGGCGATCGAGGCGGGCATGGAGGAGAAGTCGCACGAGTTCTCCGACCAGGGCAACAAGGTCTACCTGCCGGTCGTGGCGGACTGACGTGCCCGCGACCCCACCGAAGGCCCTCACCATCGCCGGTTCCGACTCCGGCGGTGGTGCGGGCCTGCAGGCCGACCTGCGGACGTTCTTCGCGTGCGGCGTGCACGGCATGACCGCCGTCACCGCCGTGACCGTGCAGAACTCCCTGGGCGTCACCGGTTACACCGAGATCCCGCCGGAGACGGTCGCCGCGCAGATCGAGGCCGTGGCGACCGACATCGGGGTGGACGCGGCCAAGACCGGCATGCTCGCGTCGGCGGCGATCATCGAGGCCGTCGCCGCCGCGTGCGACCGGGTCCACATCGGACGGTCGATCCCGTTCGTGGTGGACCCGGTGGCCGCGTCCATGCACGGCAACCAGCTCCTGCGCGACGACGCCCTGGACGCGTTGCGCACCGAGCTGTTCCCGCGCGCGACCCTGGTCACGCCCAACCTGGACGAGGTGCGGCTGCTGACCGGGATCGAGGTCCGGTCGCACGACGACCAGCGCAAGGCCGCCGAGGCGCTGCTGGCGTTCGGGTCGAAGTGGGTGCTGGTCAAGGGCGGGCACCTGTGGGACGACCCGGGCTGCCTGGACGTGCTGTACGACGGGTCGGAGTTCATCGAGCTGCCCGGCCCGCGCTACGACGTCAAGCACACCCACGGCAGCGGCGACACGCTGGCGTCGGCCATCACGTCCCGGCTGGCGCGCGGCGAGGACGTGCCCACGGCGGTGCGGTTCGGCAAGGAGTTCATCGTGAAGTCGGTCGCGGCGGCCTACCCGCTCGGTGGGGGCGTCGGGCCGGTGTCGCCCCTGTGGCGGCTGGAGGGCTAGCGGGATAGCGTCGCGAGGCCGCGTCGGCTTGTCGCGCCGCTTTCCCGCCGATCAGCTTCTCCGATCGGCGGGAAAGCGGCGCGACAAGCCGACTTCCCGGCGGCCTCGCCGCGACGCCGGAGGCGGCGCAATGCAACACTGTGGGCGTGGACCGTGAACGGATCACGCTCACCGGCGCGCCCGAGACGATGCTGGCCACCCTCTACGGCCGAGCGCTCGACACACGCGCCAAGTCCCCGATCCTGAACGACACCGCGGCGGTGGACGCGGTGCGGCGCATCGACTACGACTTCCGGCGCACGGGCATGACCCCGTCGAGCGCGGCCGGGGTCGCCATGCGGGCCAAGCGGCTCGACGACTGGGCGCGGGAGTTCCTGCGCGCCCACGACCACGCCACCGTGCTGCACCTCGCCTGCGGCCTGGACACCCGCGTGTTCCGCCTCGACCCCGGCCCGCACACCCGCTGGGTGGACGTGGACCTCCCGCAGGTCGTGACGCTGCGGGAGCGGCTGCTGCCCGTCCCCACCGGCGACTACCGGCTGATCGCCGCGTCGGTCACCGACGACGGGTGGCTCGCCGAGGTGCCCGACGACCGGCCCACCGTCGTGGTCGCCGAGGGCCTGACGATGTACCTGCGCGAGCACGAGGTCAGGGCTCTGGTGGCGAAGGTGGTCGACCGGTTCCCGAGCGGGGAGCTGCTGTTCGACGTCTACGGGTCGTTCGGGATCAAGCTGCAGAAGCTCGTGCCCGCCGTGCGCCGGTCCGGCGCGACCCTGCACTGGGGCCTGGACGACCCGCGCGCGCTGGAGGAGTGGGGCGTCACGCTCGTCGAGGACGTGCGCAGCCTGGAGCTGCCGGAGATCGCGCGGATGCCCGCGTCGGGCCGCATCCCGCTCCGGGTCATGGCCAAGCTGCCCGGCGTCAGGGACGTGGGCCGGATCCTCAAATACCGGTTCTAGGCCAACCGGACCAAGACTCGCGCGTCTCCTAGGGCATGAGCGCACGACAGGACGCTTACATCGCGGAGTTGGTGTTGAGCCAACCCGAAGTGATCGCCGGCTTGTTCGTCGGGTGCCTGGGGATCGGCACGGCGGCGCTGTTCCTGGCCCGCCGGCTGGGGTGGCGGCCGGTGCCGGCGGCGTTGGCCGGGTGCGGCTTGGCGCTGGCCCTCGCCGTCACGCTGGGCCGGCCGGGCGTGCTGGACGCCGGGGTGCTCACCACCGACCCCATCGGCTGGTGCGTGGCCAACGAGTTCTCCCTCACCGGGTCGCTGCAACGCCTCAACCTGCTGATGCTGGTGCCGTTCGCGTTCTTCGCCACGATCGCGACCGGGCGGCCGGTGGTGGTGCTCGCGCTGTCCGCCGGGTTGAGCGGGACGGTGGAACTGGTGCAGGCCACCACGGGCCTGGGGGTGTGCGAGGCGCAGGACTTCGCCAACAACACCGTCGGCGCGACGTTCGCCGTGCTGGTCGCCTGGCTGATCACCCTGCTCGTCACAGCCGTGACAGGTAGCGCTCGTACAGAGCGCGGAGATCGACCCGCTCGGGATCCAGCAACCACAAGGTGACCGCGCCTTCGAGGAACGCCGCCAGCTCGGTCGCGGCCTCCTCGCCCAACAGCGCCGCGCACGCCGACCGCAGCGCCCGGCTGCGCGCGAGGAACCGTTCGCGCACCTCGGAACCCAGGGCCGCCAGGTGCTCGGCCTGCAGCACGACGTGCAGCGTGGCCAGGCCGGCGTGCTCCGCCGTGTGCTCGGCGTCGGCCAGCAACGCCGCGACCAGCCCGTCCCGCCCGCCGTCGAGGTGGCCGGAGACCCGGGCCGCCGCCCGCGCGTCGAACTCGTCCAGAACGGC
This sequence comes from Saccharothrix sp. NPDC042600, assembly GCF_040647305.1. Classification (NCBI taxonomy): domain Bacteria; kingdom Bacillati; phylum Actinomycetota; class Actinomycetes; order Pseudonocardiales; family Pseudonocardiaceae; genus Saccharothrix; species Saccharothrix sp. NPDC042600. The sequence continues at coordinate 15,994 of NZ_JBEZBW010000110.1, forward strand.
TCGGAGCAGGTTCTCCTTGGACCCGAAGTGGTGGATGACCGCCGAGGGCGTCACCCCGGCGCGGGCGGCGATCGCGGCCACCCCCGTCCCGGCGTAGCCCTGCTGCCCGAACAGGTCGATGGCGGCGTCCACCATCGCGCGTCGCCGCTCGACGCCGCGCTTCTGCACCTGCCCCTTGACCCCTGCGATGGACGGGAGTTTATCGGGGTGCGGCGGCGGGCGGCGACCATTAACCTGCACGGCCATGCAGGAAAATGAGCTGAGGACCGAGATCCTCATCGACGCCCCGCCCGCCGCGGTGTGGGCGGTGCTGACCGACTTCGGCCGGTACCGCGAGTGGAACAGCCTGATCGAGTACGTGTCGGGCACGGCGGAGGAAGGTGCGGAGGTCCGCACGCGCGCGGCGTGGGGCTCACCGGCCGAGCGCGAGTTCGAGGGCCGCATCACGGCCGTGCGGCCGCCGTCCCTGCTCGCCTCGGAGGGCGGCGACCCGGAGCTGTTCTTCGGCCGCCACCGGTGGGAGCTGACCCCCGAGGGCACGGGGACGCGCATGGTGAACCGCGAGGTGTGGACGGGTCCGCTGGCGGAGTCGGTCTACGCGCAGAGCAAGGACCTGCTCACGGCCGAGTTCGAGGCCTTCAACCAGGCCCTGAAGGCCGAGGTCGAACGCCCGTGACGGGGCGGGTCGGCGGGGTCAGCCGACCTCGCCGACCAGTTCCTCCAGCGCCGGCAGGGCGTCCAGCAGGGCGGTCCGGTGCTCGGGGGACAGCTCCTCGATCCGGCGCTGCAGCTCCCGCACGCGCGCCGACCGCACCCCGGACACCATGGTCACGCCCTCCGGCGTCGGGGTGGCCAGCCACGCCCGGCCGTCCTGCGGGTCCGGGTCGCGCTTGACGTAACCGGCCTCCACCAGCGCCGCCACGATGCGGGACAGGGTGGGCGGCGCCACGCCCTCCTTCGCGGCCAGGTCACCCAGGCGCATGGGGCCGCAGCGGGCCAACGTGGCGAGCGCGGACACCGCGCCGGGGCCGAGTCCCGGGGACCCGGTGCGGCGCAGCAGCCGCGACAGCCTGCCGATCGCGAGGTACAGCCGGGCGGTGGCGTCCTCGACCTGCTCGGCGGCCATCGCACCTCCAACGGACACGAAGGGTGGAATGAAGCATCCATCATGCCGGGTGCACCGCCGACCGCCACCGCCCGTCGGGTGATCAACGCATCAGACGTCCGGCGCAGGACTGGACGCGTGGGCCCAGAACCGCTGCGGGATGCGGCCCGCCAGCCGGGCCAGCCTGCCCGCTTCCACGCCGGCGCGCATGGCCGCCGCCATCCGGGCCGGGTCCTGGGCCCGGGTCACCGCAGTGGCCAAGAGCACAGCCGAACAGCCCAGTTCCATGGCCAGCGCGGCGTCCGAGGCGGTGCCGATGCCCGCGTCGAGGATCACCGGCACGCCCGCGCGGGCCACGACCAACTCGATGTTGTGCGGGTTGCGGATGCCCAGCCCGGTGCCGATCGGCGAGCCCAGCGGCATGACGGCCGCGCAACCCACGTCCTCCAGGCGGCGGGCCAGCACCGGGTCGTCGTTGGTGTAGGGCAGGACCACGAACCCGTCGTCCACCAGCCGCTCGGCGGCCTCCACCAGCTCGATCGGGTCCGGCAGGAGGGTCTGCTCGTCGGCGACGACCTCCAGCTTGACCCAGTTCGTCTCCAACGCCTCGCGCGCCAGCCGGGCGGTCAACACGGCCTCCGCCGCGCCCCGGCAGCCCGCGGTGTTGGGCAGCACGTCGATCCCGAGGCGGCGCAACAGGTCCAGCACGCCGCCGCCGGCGGAGTCCAGGCGGCGCATGGCCACCGTCGTCAACTCGGTGCCCGACGCCACCAGCGCCTTCTCCAGCACGGCCAGGTTCGCCGCGCCGCCGGTGCCCATGACCAGCCGGGACCCGAACTCCCGGCCCGCGATGACCAGCGGATCGTCCACGTCAGCCTCCCTGCACAGCGGTGAGCACCTCGACGGCCGCGCCCTCGGGCACCGGGGTGGACGCCCAGGCGGCGCGCGGCACGACCTCGCCGTCCAGCGCCACGGCGACCCCGGAGGCCGGCGCGCCCAACAGGTCCAGGACGGCCGCGACGGTCGCCCCGTCGGCCAGTTCCCGCTCCTGACCATTCACCCGAGCCTTCACCCGTGTCCTCCTTCGCGAGCTTCCCGGAGCAGGTCGAGCACCCGTCGCGCCGTCACGGGCGCGAGCAGCAGACCGTTGCGGTGGTGGCCGGTGGCGGCCAGCACGCCGGGTTCGAGCCACCGGACGACCGGCGCGTTGTCCGGGCTGCCCGCCCGGAACCCGGCGGCGCACTCGGCCAGCGCGTACTCGGCGATCCCCGGCCACACCACCTCGGCGTCGCGCACCAGGTCCCGCACGCCGCCGACGGTGACGTCCGCGTCGAACCCGGCCTCGTACTGGGTCGCGCCGAGCACCAGCCCGTCCGCGCGCGGCACCAGGTAGACCGGGCGGCCGGAGACGTGGGCGCGGAGGGTGTGCGTGGGCGGCGGCAGCGCGCCGGGCCTGGTCCGCAGCCGCAGGATCTCGCCCTTGACCGGCCGGATCACGTCCTTCAGGGCCGGGTGCAGGTCCCGGCTCCACGCCCCGGCGGCGATGACGGTGACCGCCGAGTCCACTGTGGACTTCCCGGTGAACCGCACGCCGTTCTCGGCGCACGCCCGCCGCAGGGCGTCGAGCAGGAGCCGGTTGTCCACCGACAGGTCGCCGGGCACGGACAGTCCACTGCGGACGGTCGGACCGAGGCCGGGTTCCAGCGCGCGCAGCTCGCGCCTGGTCACCCGGTCGGCCGCGCGGCCCATCCGGCCCAGGTAGGCGCACAACTGGTCCAGCACCTCGGCGTCCGCGGCGTCGACCGCCACGGCCAGCGTCCCGACCCGGCTCAGCGGCACGTCCAGCGCCGCCGCGAACCCCGGCCACAGCTCCAGCGACTCCACGCCCAGGGCCAGCACGTCCTCGTCACCGGGCCACGCCTCGGTGATCGGCGCGAGCATCCCGCCCGCCACCCACGACCCGCCGTGCGGCGACGCGTGGTCGACCACGGTCACGTCGAACCCGTCGCGCGCCGCGAACCACGCGGCGGACAGCCCGACGACACCGCCGCCCACGACGGTGATCCCACTCGCACTTGCCAAGGCACTCACGCTCCCTGCGCCGGCATGACCCGGATCAGGTTCGACGGTCGGAGCGAACCACGCTCCCTCTCAGCCCGGTGTTCTCCAGGCTCCCGTGCGGACCACGTCCACCGTAGCGCACGATTCCGGCCGGCGGTTACGGTGCCGGGCGTGCCAGGACTCGACGGAACGCAAATCAGGCGGCGGCTCGCCGACTCGCTGCTCTACCTCTGCACGCCCACGCGGCCCGACCTCGCGGACTTCGCCGACGCCGTGCTGGCGGGCGGCGTGGACATCGTGCAGTTGCGCGAGAAGGGCCTGGAGGCCAAGCAGGAGATCGCGGCGCTGGAGGTGCTGGCCGAGGCGTGCGCCCGGCACGGCGCGCTGCTCGCGGTCAACGACCGGGCCGACGTCGCGCACGCCGTGGGCGCGGACGTGCTGCACCTGGGCCAGGACGACCTGCCGGTGCCGGCCGCCCGCCGCGTCCTCGGCGACGACGTGGTGATCGGGCGCTCGACGCACGACGTGGACCAGGCGCGGGCGGCGGCGATCGAGCCGGGCGTGGACTACTTCTGCACCGGCCCGTGCTGGCCGACGCCGACCAAGCCGGGCCGCCCCGCGCCGGGCCTGGACCTGGTCCGCGCGACCGCCGGGGCGACGGACCGGCCGTGGTTCGCCATCGGCGGCATCGACCGCGAGCGGCTGCCCGAGGTGCTCGCCGCCGGCGCGTCGCGCGTGGTCGTGGTGCGCGCCATCACGGACGCGGAGGACCCGAAAACCGCCGCAGCATCGTTGAAACTTCAACTAAAAGGCGTACAGTCGTAGGCGTGATGCCTGTGCTGTACCTGGGCCACGGGGCTCCCCCGCTGGCCGACGACGAACGGTGGACCGGCGAGCTGAGGTCGTGGTCCGCGACGCTCCCGCGCCCGGAGTCGATCCTGGTGGTGTCCGCGCACTGGGAAGCGGACCCGCTGACGCTCGGCGCGACCACGACCGTGCCGCTGACCTACGACTTCTGGGGCTTCCCGCAGCGGTACTACGAGGTCACCTACGAGGCCCCCGGCGCGCCCGAGCTGGCGGCTTCGGTGGCCAAGCTGGTCGACGAGCCCGTGCACCGGGACGAGGCGCGCGGGCTCGACCACGGCGCTTACGTGCCGTTGAAGGAGATGTTTCCCGACGCGGACGTCCCGGTGCTCCAGATGTCCATGCCGACCCTGGACCCGCGCCGGCTGTTCGAGGTGGGTCGGCGGTTGGCCCCGCTGCGCGACCAGGGCGTGCTCATCGTCGGCAGCGGGTTCATGACGCACAACCTGAGCTGCGTCGACATGCGGCAGGGGCCGGACTACGCGCCGCCGTCGTGGTCGGCGGAGTTCGACGACTGGGCGGGCCGGGCACTGGTCGAGGGCGACGTGGACGCGTTGCTGGACTTCCGGCACAAGGCCCCGGCGGCCGGCGTCGCGCACCCCAGGACGGAGCACTTCGCGCCGCTGTTCGTGTCGTTGGGGGCGAGCGCGGACCAGGAGGCGGCCACCACGGTCGAGGGCTTCTGGTACGGCCTGTCGAAGCGGTCCGTGCAGTTCTCATGACCCGCTGAGCCGCGAGCCGCGAGCCATCCGACGCGGCACCCCCGGGGCCTGAGGGGGAGGAGGGACAGGCCCCGGGGGTGCTTTCACGCGGTGCGCGGTCCGCAGGGGGAAGTGACCGCGCGCCCCAAGTGCGTCACCCGATCGTCAGGCGCAGGCCGTAGACGCTCAGGATCTCGTTGAGCGGTTGGAAGTAGGTCGTGCCGCCCGAGGAGCAGTTGCCGGAACCGCCGGAGGTCACGCCCTGGGCCTGGCCGAAGCTGGTGCCCGCGACCCACGAGCCGCCCGAGTCGCCCGGCTCCGCGCAGGCGCTGGTGCGGGTCAGGCCGTAGACCGTGCCCTGCGGGTAGTTCACCGTCGAGTTCTTGGCCTGGACGGTGCCGCAGCGCCAGCCCGTGGTGGAGCCGGAGCGGCAGATGGTCGCGCCGACGGCCGCCTCCGACGAGCCGCGGACGGTGACGTTGGTGCCGTTGTAGCGGTTCACCCACGGCCGCGAGGTCCAGCTGGAGTTCGTCGCGACCCAGGCGTAGTCGTTGCCGGGGAACGACGAGCCGCGGAACGTGCCCTGGGACACGCGGTTGTAGCCGGTGGTGGTGGTGCCGACCCGGCCGCAGTGCCCGGCGGTCACGAAACCGCCCGACACCGAGAAGCCGACCGAGCACCGGCCGCCGCTGCCCATGTAGTACGCGTCACCGCCGCGGGTGTCGTACAGGGTCGTCGGCGAGTGCTCGACCTCGACCACGCGGACCGCCGGGCTGACGGCCTTCGCGGTCGCGAGGAAGCTGTCGGCCGCCGCGTCGCGGACGTGGCGGTTGACCTCGACGACGACGGAGTTGCTCTTGTCGTCCACCCGCCAGCCGGTGATGGCCTGCGGCGCGGACAGGGTGTCCAGGGCGGTCTTCGTCCCGACCAGCGAGCGCTGGGAGAACGGGATTACCCGCGGCTCGGCGCCGTGGGCGCGGACGGCGTCGCTCTTCGCGGCGTCGGTGACACCGACGGTGAGCTTGCCGGTGGCGGAGTCGATCCACGCGCCGGCGAACGTGTCGCCGAGCACATCGCGGACCTTCGCCTCGGCTTCACCCGACCTGGCGTCACTCGCCAGACGGACGCGGGCCTGTTCCGCGTTCAGGCCGAGGTCGCGTTGCACCGCTTGGAGCAACTCGGCCGGGTAGCTCTCCGTGTCGGACGCGGTTGAGCCATAGGGGGCGGCAGGGTCCGCGTTCGCCGGTACGCTGAGAGCTGTAGCCGCGCCGGTGGCGAGCAAAGCAGCCGCGGCGAGGCGGGCCGCACTCGTGCGGTTCATTTAGGCGTCTCCCTCATCTTCGGGTGCAGGGAACCCGAGAGCCTGGTTGCAGGGACCGCTCTCGGGGGCTCTAGGGGGACGGGTGGTGGGGCGGCGGCAGGGGTCGCCCCACCCCTTTTCTGTCTTCCGTCGCGTGCAGGGGCGCCGCGACCGTCCTCACGGCGCGCTCGGCCCGGGCGGCGGGCGCTCGCAGCTCCCACATCCGGCGCCTCCCTTCCCGGTCGCTACCGACCAGTACTCGCCCGTTCGAGCGACGTTATCAGGCTGTTACCTATGACGGCGCAGTCCATCTGAGCGCGAAGTGTGTCACAGCTCACGACCGTTTGACTGCGCTGTGTAGCGTTTGACAGTTAACTCTCACTCAAGGTAATGAGACGATCACCGATTTGGGGTGATTTGCCAGAAGTAAGGGCTTCGGCGATTCATGGCCCTGAAGTGTGAATGCTGCTGCTCTGGTCGGGTGACACCGAAGAGCTTCCCGTGGTCGTCGGAGTAGTCGTCGACGCCGGCGGTGTCGTGGTTGGCGCAACGGACGACCCGGTGGTCGTCGTGGTGCCGGTCGCGGTGGTCGTGGTGCTCGTCGTGGATTCGGGTGGGCCGGCCCGGTCCGGAGCGGGATCCTGGTGGGTCGTCGGCACGGGTCCCGGCACGGCGGTCCCCCGCACCCGCTCGGCGCTGCCGAACGCCACGACCCCCACCACGAACACCAGCGCGGCGCTCAGCCCGGCCGCCGCCCACCGCACCCGCGTGCGTTCGATCGAGTGCTGGTAGAGCGCGGCCCCGACCGTGCTGACCACGCTCGCCACGGCCGCCCCGACCACCGTGCCCGCGAGGTTGAGCTTCGCCCCGAGCACGGCCGCGGTGACCGCCCCCAACGCGCCCGCGACGACCTGCGCGGGCTTGATCTCCAACTTCTTCTCCTGGTCAGCCATCTCCTCCGGTGGACGGGCCGCCGCCCCGGCGGGTTGGCCGGCCGTGAGGACCGCAACAGCACCCGCCGGCGCGGGCCATGATCGGGGCATGCGACTCGTGACGATCGACGACATCCGGTCCGCCGCCGCCGTGCTCGACGGCGTGGTCGTGCGCACGCCGCTGCTGCGGTTCGACGACGGGCTGTGGCTCAAGCCCGAGAGCCTCCAGGCGGTCGGGGCGTTCAAGGTCCGGGGCGCGTACCACGCGCTGTCCCGGCTCGCGCCCGACGTGCGGGCCCGGGGCGTGGTCGCGTACTCCAGCGGCAACCACGCGCAGGCCGTCGCCTACGCGGCGCGGCTGTTCGGGGTGCCGGCGGTGATCGTCGTGCCGGACAACGCGCCCGCCGTGAAGGTCGCGGCGACCCGGTCGCACGGCGCGGAGGTCGTGCAGGTGCCCATGGCGCAGCGCGAGCAGCGGGCCCACGAGCTGGCCGAGGAGCGCGGGGCGACGCTGGTGCCGCCGTTCGACCACCCCGACGTGATCGCCGGGCAGGGCACGGTGGGGCTGGAGGTCGTCGCCGACCTGCCGGACGTGGCGACCGTGCTCGTGCCGGTCAGCGGCGGCGGGCTGATCTCCGGGGTGGCGACGGCGGTCAAGGCGGTGCGCCCGGCCGCCCGGGTGGTCGGGGTGGAGCCGGAGCTGGCGGCGGACGCGGCGGCGTCGTTGCGCGCGGGCGAGCTGGTCCGGTGGCCGGCGGCGGACCGGGAGCGGACCAGCGCGGACGGGCTGCGGGCGCAGCCGTCGGAGTTGACGTTCGCGCACATCCGGGAGCTGGTGGACGACATCGTGACCGTGTCCGAGGCGGAGATCGCGGCGGCGGTGGGCCGGCTGGCGCGGCAGGCGCGGCTCGTGGTGGAGCCGAGCGGGGCGGTGACGACGGCCGCGTACCTCAAGTCGCCGTCCGCGCGGACCGTGGCCGTGATCTCCGGCGGGAACGTGGACCCGGAGGTGTTCGCGACGATGCTCTAGGTGCGCACGCGGGGCGGCGGGGCGTCCACACCGCACGCGTGGCACTCGTGGCCGGGCTCCCGGGGCCGGAGGACGTCGTTGTCCGTCCCCAGGGCCAGCAACCCGCCCACCGCCGACGCCACCGCGCACAGCAGCAACGCCGTCTGCCACCCGCTGGTCATCGCCGCGGGGTCGGCGTACCGGTCGCCGGTCAGCCCGACGGCGGCGGGCAGCACGGCCACCGCGAGCAGGCTGCCGGTGCGCGCGACCGCGTTGTTCACGCCCGAGGCCACGCCCGCGAACCGGTCGGGGGCCGCCGCCAGCACGGTCGCCGTCACCGGCGCGACCACCGCCGCGAGCCCCAGCCCGAACACCAGGACGCCCGGCAGCACACCGGTCGCGTAGGACGCCCCGGGTTCGGCCAGCCGAAGCAGGAGCATTCCACCCGCCACGAGCAAAGGTCCGATGACAAGCTGCGCACGCGGCCCGATCCGCTGGGCCAGCCGACCCGACCGGGCGGACAGCGCGAGCATGATCACGGTGATCGGCAGGCTCGCCAGCCCGGCGGCCGTGGGCGAGTACCCGAGCGACACCTGGAGCTGGAGGACCATGAGCACCATGACCCCGCCCAGCGCCGCGTAGACGAGGAACGTCAACCCGTTGGCCAGCACGAATGTTCGATCGCTGAACAATTGGGGCGGCACCAGCGCGTCCCGCCCGCGCCGCTGGAACAGCACGAACGCGACCAGCCCGACCACGCCCACCACGGCCGCGCCGACGACCAGCGGGTCGAGCCCGCGCACCGGCGCCTCCACCAACGCCCCGGTGATGCCGGCCAGACCCAAAGCTCCGACTACTGACTCCACGAAGTTCGGCCGGCCGGTCATCTGCTCGTCCCGCGACTCGGGCACCTTGGTCCGCGCGAGCCACACGCACACCACCGCGACCGGCAGGTTGACCAGGAACGCCAGCCGCCAGGACCAGACCTGCACCAGCAGGCCGCCGAGCAGCGGCCCGACCGCCGTGGCCACGCCGGACAGCCCGGACCAGGCGCCGATCGCGCGGGCGCGGTCGTCCGGGACGAAGGCGGACTGGATGATCGCCAGCGAGCCGGGCGTGAGCAACGCGCCGCCGACCCCTTGCAGGACGCGCGCGGCGACCAGCAGCTCGGTGGTCGGCGCGAGCCCGCACAGCAGCGAGGCGATCCCGAACCAGACCACCCCGAACACGAACACCCGCCGCCGCCCGTACCGGTCCCCGAGCGAGCCGGCGACGAGGATCAGCGCGGCGAGGGAGAGCAGGTAGCCGTCGAGGATCCACTGGAGCCCGGCGACGTCGGCGTCCAGCTCGGCCCCGATGCGCGGGAGGGCGACGTTGACGACGGTGCTGTCGAGCATCGCCATGCCCGACCCGAGGATCGTCGCGGCGAGCACGGCCCGAGCGCGCGGAGTACCCCAAACGACGGTGTTCGCCACACCCCCCATTGTGACCGCCGCCCGATCAAGCCGCCGGCCTCCGGCCCCCGACACCATGATCGCACGCGCCACCGACAACCAGCCCCGACGACGACAGCGCGGGCCCAGCGGACGGAACCCAGCCGCACCACCCGCCCGCCGCGCCCCAGCCGCGCACCCGCCCGCCGCACGCCGGCAGCCGCCGACGCTCCCCGGCAACCGACCGAGCACCGCCGGTTCGGGCTGCCGACCACCGCGCGAGGCCGCGTCGGCTTGTCGGGGGGGGGGGGGGGGGGGCCCCACACCCACCAACGGGGAGGAAGATGCCCCCGCCGGCAGGCCAGGAGCGGAGCGGGCCGGCGCCCGCCCGGCGGGCGGGACGAACCAAAC
>NZ_JBEZBW010000111.1:0-25551 GCF_040647305.1 Saccharothrix sp. NPDC042600
GCACGACCACGCCGACGTCGCGCAGCTTCTCCACGTATCGCAACGTCCGCACCACCAGCTCGGCGGCCCGCCCTGCCGCCGCTCCGCGCCCGCCCCGCCCGCGCGTCCGTCGTGAACCACCGATCGCCGTGCGGCAGGATGGCGGCGGAACCCCTGACGAGGTGTGATGCTGCGTCGACTGCTCGTCCTGATCGTGCCGTTGCTGGTGGCGCTCGTCGCCGCCCTCGGGGTGCCGCTCGCCTTCGCCGTCGTGCAGAGCGAGGGCCAGGAGACCTACCTCGACCGGCTCGGGGACGCCAGCCGGTTCGCCTCGCTCGCCGAGAACGCCCTCGCCTCCAACCGCCGCACCGCCCTGCGCGAGGAGATGGTCCGCTACGACCAGCTCTACGGCATCGCCGCCGCCCTGGTCAGCACCGACCGCACCATCGTGGAGAGCTCCCGCCAGCCCTTCCCGCTCACCGACCCGGACGTGGACACCGGCCTCCGGGCGGCGTTCAGCGGCTACCGGGGCGAGGCCGACCAGACGATCTGGCCGTGGGAGGACAAGGACCTGGTCGTCGTCGAACCGGTCGGCCGGGACAGCGAGGTCGTCGCCGCCGTCGTCACGATCTCGCCCACCGGCGGCCTGCGTGCCGCGATCCTGCGCCAGTGGGGGCTGCTGACGCTCGTCGGCCTGGTCCCGATGCTCGCGGTCATCGCCGTCGCCTGGCCGATGTCGCGGTGGGTGCTGCGGCCGATCCGGACCCTGGACGAGGCCACCGCCGCCGTCGCCGGCGGGGAACTGGACGCCCGCGCCGACGAGGTCGACGGGCCGCCCGAGCTGCGCCGCCTGGCCGCGTCCTTCAACGCGATGGTCGACGTCGTCGGCCGCGCCCTGCGCCGGCAGCGCGCGTTCGTGTCCGACGCCTCCCACCAGCTGCGCAACCCCCTGGCGAGCCTGCGCCTGGCCGTGGACAACCTCGCCCCGCACGTCACCGACGACGCCGGCCGCGAGGCGCAGCGCATCGCCGTGGACGAGGCGGAGGAGATGGGCCGCGTCCTGGACACCCTGCTCGCCGCGACCCGCCTGGACAGCGCCTCCGCCGCCGAACCGGTCGACCTCGACTCCCTGCTCGCCACCCACACCCCGGGCTGGCGCGCCCTCGCCGGCGACGTCGAGCTGCGCGTGGACGTCCCGTCCGGCCTGCACGTCCTCGAACCGCCCGGCGGCCTGGGCAGCGTGCTGGACGAACTGGTCGGCAACGCCATCCGCCTGTCCGGCGCGACCACGATCCGCGTCTGGGGCCACCGGACCGGCGACCGGGTCGAGCTGCACGTCACCGACGACGGCGAGGGCCTGTCCGACGAGGACCGGGTGCAGGCGTTCGAGCGGTTCTGGCGCGCGCCCCGCCACCAGAACACCGCCGGCACCGGCCTGGGCCTCGCGATCTGCGCCGAGCTCATCGCGGGCGCCGGCGGACGCCTCGAACTGCACCCCGTCACCCCGCACGGCCTCGACGCCGTGGTGACGCTCAGCGCTTGACCGACCGGAACCACCGCTCGGCGCCCTTGTGCAGCGGCACCTGCCCGGTCGCGATCCCGGTCCGCACGTTGATCCGCGACGCCTCGGGGTGCCCGGCGGCGATCCGCTCGGCCTGCGTGTAGACCGTCCGCGTCACCACCTCCACCACGACCGGGTCCAGCGCGGTGCGCGCGAGCAGCAGGTTCGGCACGGCGAAGGTCTGGCACGGGCCCAGCGCGCCGTAGGTGGTGGCGGGGATCGTGACCGGCACGTACGGCCCCGGGTACGCGCGGGCCAGTTCGGTGGCCTCGCCGGGCAGGTCGAGCAGGCGGACCGGGAACGAGCCGAGCAGCCCGGTGATCGCGGGCGTCGGGATGCCGGTCAGCGCGAGCAGCGCGTCGATCGTCCCGGCCGCCAACCGCCGCGCGGCCTCGGCGTGCGCCATCCGCACCGCCTCGACGCCCACCCCGAGGAGCTGGAACAGCCGGGTCGCGGTGAACTCCGTGCCGGACTCGCGCGGCCCGAACGACACCCGCTTCCCGACCAGGTCCGCCGCCCGGTAGACGGGCGCGTCGGCGGGCACCACGATCTGCAGGAAGCTGTCGTAGAGCCGGCCGACGGCGCTGATCCCGTTGGGGTCCTCGGCGCTGAGCAGCGCGCCGCCCATGATGGGGTCCAGCGAGGACAGTCCGAGGTGGACTTCGCCGCCGCCGAGCAGCCGGACGTTCTCCACCGACGCCCCGGTCGGCCGCGCCACGACCCGCGTGTCCGGCAACTTGTCCGCCAACGCCCGCGCCAACGCCCCGCCGACCTCGCGGAACACGGCCCCGTCCGGCCCGGTGGCCAGCACCAGTTCGGCCGGCGCGGGCGGCCCGCCGGCGGTGCACGCCGGCACCCCCGCCGTCAGAGCGGCGAGCAGCAACGACCGCCGGGACACCTGCACACCGGAAGCCTAAGCCCACCACTCGTCGACAGCCGCCGCCCTCGGCCCCGCGACCCCCTGAACGCCGGTGAACGGCGCGTTACGTCAGAGGGATCTGAAGTTTCCGCCGAGCGTCTTGTCGCAGGTCCGGGCTGTGCTGAGGATCACTGACCAACCCCCGCCGGAGCGGCTCCCTGGAGGACGACGTGGTCACCGCCCAAACCCGAGAACGCAAACCGATCTACAAGCACCTCTACTTCTGGGTGCTGGTCTCGATCGTCTTGGGCGTGATCGTCGGCTACGCCTTCCCCGCCCAGGCCTCCGGCCTGAAGTGGCTGGCCGACTTCTTCGTCGCGCTGGTCAAGGTCGTCATCGCACCCACGATCTTCTGCACGGTCGTCGTCGGCATCGCGGGCCTGGGCAACCTCGCCAAGGCGGGCGGGCTGGCGCTGCGGACGATCCTCTACTTCACCGCGATGACCACCGCCGCGTTGGCGATCGGCCTGATCGTGGTCAACATCGTCCAGCCCGGCCACCACGGCCCGTCGATCCCGATCAACGACGACGCGGCGGCCAAGACGCTGGCCGACGCCAAGACCGCCGAGACCGGGGTCACCGGCTTCATCCTCAGCCTGGTGCCGAAGTCGTTCGTGGGCGCGTTCACCGACGGTCAGCTGATCCAGGTGCTCGTGGTCGCGATCCTGGTGGCCGTCGCGGTCGCCGGGATGGGCAAGCGCGGCGAGAAGGTCGTGGCCGCGCTGGACACCTTCGCCAAGGTCATGTTCGGCGTCATCAAGATCGTCATGTACGCGGCCCCGATCGGCGCGTTCGGCGGCATCGCCTACACGATCGGCAAGTTCGGCGGCACGATCCTGGGCAAGCTCGCGTGGCTGATGGGCTCGTTCTACGCCACGTGCCTGCTGTTCATCCTGGTGGTGCTGGGCGGTGTGGCGCTCTACGCCGGGTTCTCGATCTTCAAGTTCCTGCGCTACATCAAGGACGAGCTGCTGATCGTGCTGGGCACGTCGTCCTCGGAGTCGGTGCTGCCGCGCATGCTGGTCAAGCTGGAGGCGGCGGGCGCGGACAAGTCCGTGGTCGGCCTGACCATCCCGACCGGCTACTCGTTCAACCTCGACGGCACCTGCATCTACCTGACCATGGGCGCGATCTTCATCGCCCAGGCGACCGGCCACGACGTGGGCCTGGGCACGCAGGTCGGCCTGCTGCTGTTCATGCTGCTGGCGTCCAAGGGCGCGGCGGGCGTGACGGGCGCGGGCCTGGTCACGCTGGCCGCCTCGCTGACCGCGTTCGAGGCCAACAGCGCGATCCCGGCCGTGGGCATCGCCCTGATCGTGGGCATCGACCGGTTCATGTCCGAGGCGCGCGCCATCACCAACGTCATCGGCAACGGCGTGGGCACCCTCGTCGTCGCCCGCTGGCAGGGCCAGCTCGACCGGGCCCGCCTGAAGGAGGTCCTGGACAACCCGTCCCAGGTCGACGTGGACGACCTGCTGGACCGCCAACACGCCGAGGAGCACGCGGAGGACCGGGTGCCCGTGGGCGCCGGCCGCCTCACCTGACCACCCGCCCCGAGCCCCGCAGCGACCCGCGCCGGCGTCGCTGCGGGGCTCGCCCGTGAGCGTCGGCCCGTGAGCGTCCCGTGCGAGTCGGCCCGTGCGCGGACGGTGACCGCCGGCCGGCACGGCGCGAAAGGCCACCCACCTGGGTGAACTTGCCGAGAACGCGCCGCTGTCGGCAAGCTCTCACCGGGCGCGCGCCACGGCCGCCAGTCCGTTATGCTTAACAACGCGTAACAAGGTCAGGCCCAATGTCGCTCTGCCCGCTCGAATCGTTACGCGTCAATGACCGGGATCACCCGTTGGATGGTGTGCCCTGGTTTCGCGACTGTTAAAGTCGCGTCAACACGCGGGCCATCGTCGTCCCGTGCCCAGCAACCGGATTCCTAGGAACTGGACACGAGGACTCGTTCTTTCGTAGGACGACGAAGGAGGTCTGCGCAGTGATCTTCTCCGCCATCCCGTCCCCGCAGGGGTTGTACGACCCGACCGCGGAACGTGACGCCTGTGGTGTGGCGATGGTCGCCGACATCCAGGGGCGGCGGTCGCACGCCATCGTGGTGGACGCCCTGACCGCGCTGGCGAACCTGGAGCACCGCGGCGCGGCCGGCGCCGAGCCGACCAGCGGCGACGGCGCGGGCATCCTGCTGCAACTCCCCGACGCCTTCCTCCGCGAGGTCGTCGACTTCGACCTGCCCGAGGCCGGCCGCTACGCCGCCGGCATCGCCTTCCTGCCCGCCGACGACGAGCAGCGCGCCAAGGCGCAAGCGATTGCGGAGCGGATCGCGCGGGAGGAGGGGCTCGCCGTCCTGGGCTGGCGCGACGTCCCGGTGGACCCGGACCTGGCGGACGTGGGACCGACGGCGCGGTCGGTCATGCCCCACTTCGCCATGCTGTTCGTCGCCGCCGAGGACGACGCCGAGGGCATCGCCCTGGACCGGCTCACCTTCGCCCTGCGCAAGCGGGTCGAGCACGAGACCCGCGCGGCGGACGCCGGCACGTACTTCCCGTCGCTGTCCGCCCGGACGATCGTCTACAAGGGCATGCTGACCACCGGCCAGCTCCCGGCGTTCTTCCCGGACCTGCGCGACGACCGGCTGGCCACCGCCATCGCCCTGGTGCACTCGCGGTTCTCCACCAACACCTTCCCGTCGTGGCCGCTGGCGCACCCCTTCCGGTACGTCGCCCACAACGGCGAGATCAACACCGTGCGCGGCAACCGCAACCGCATGCGGGCCCGCGAGGCGCTGCTCGCCAGCGACCTCATCCCGGGCGACCTGGCGCGCCTGTTCCCGATCTGCGACCCCGACGGCTCGGACTCGGCGTCCTTCGACGAGGTGCTGGAGCTGCTGCACCTGGGTGGCCGCAGCCTGCCGCACGCGGTGCTGATGATGATCCCCGAGGCCTGGGAGAACCACGCCTCGATGGACCCCAAGCGCCGCGCGTTCTATGAGTTCCACGCCAGCCTGATGGAGCCGTGGGACGGCCCGGCGTGCGTCACCTTCACCGACGGCACGTTGGTCGGCGCGGTCCTGGACCGCAACGGCCTGCGCCCCGCCCGCTGGTGGCAGACCGCCGACGGCCGCGTGGTGCTCGCCTCCGAGACCGGCGTGCTCGACGTGCCCGCCGACCGGGTCGTCGCCAAGGGCCGCCTCCAGCCGGGCAAGATGTTCCTGGTCGACACCGTCGAGGGCCGCCTGGTCGACGACGACGAGGTCAAGACCCGCCTGGCCGCCGAGCTGCCCTACGACGAGTGGCTGCACGCGGGCCTGCTGGACCTGGCCGACCTCGCCGACCGCGAGCACGTGGTGCAGAGCCACGAGTCCGTGGTGCGCCGCCAGCTCACCTTCGGCTACACCGAGGAGGAGCTGCGCGTCCTGCTGGCCCCGATGGCGGTCGGCGGCATGGAGCCGCTGGGCTCGATGGGCACCGACACCCCGGTCGCCGCGCTCTCCCAGCGGTCCCGGCTGCTCTACGACTACTTCGTGCAGAACTTCGCCCAGGTCACCAACCCGCCGCTGGACGCGATCCGCGAGGAGATCGTCACGTCCGTGTCGCGCGTGATGGGCCCGGAGCAGAACCTGCTGGAGCCGGGGCCGGTCAGCTGCCGGCACATCAAGCTCGCCTACCCGGTCATCGACAACGACGAGCTGGCCAAGCTCATCCACATCAACGACGACGGCGACCTGCCGGGCTTCGCGTGCACCGTCCTCAACGGACTGTACGAAGTGGACGGTGGCGGCCCGGCGCTGCGCGCCGCGATCGAGCGGGTGCGGCGCGAGGCGTCCGAGGCGATCGCCGCCGGCGCGCGCATCCTGGTGCTGTCGGACCGCGACTCCGACCACCGCATGGCCCCGATCCCGTCGCTGCTGCTGGTCTCCGCCGTGCACCACCACCTGGTGCGCACCAAGGAGCGCCTGCGCGTCGCGCTGGTCGTGGAGACCGGCGACGCCCGCGAGGTGCACCACATCGCGGCGCTGCTGAGCTACGGCGCGGCGGCGGTCAACCCGTACCTGGCCTTCGAGACCATCGAGGACCTGATCTCGCAGGGCGCGATCACCGGCATCGAGGCCCGCAAGGCGATCCGCAACTACGTGCAGGCCCTGGTCAAGGGCACGCTGAAGATCATGTCCAAGATGGGCGTCTCGACGGTCGGCGCGTACACCGCGGCCCAGGTCTTCGAAGCCGTCGGCCTGGCCAACGAGTTGCTCGACGAGTACTTCACCGGCACCGTCTCCAAGCTGGGCGGCGCGGGCCTGGACGTGCTGGCCGAGGAGGTCGCGCTGCGGCACCGCCGCGCCTACCCGGACAACCCGACCGAGCGCGTGCACCGCCGGCTGGAGGTGGGCGGCGAGTACGCCTACCGCCGCGAGGGCGAGCTGCACCTGTTCACGCCGGAGACGGTGTTCCTGCTCCAGCACGCCACCAAGACCGGCAAGCAGGACGTCTACCGCCGCTACACCGAGGAGGTCGAGCGGCTCTCCCGCCAGGGCGGCACGCTGCGCGGCCTGTTCTCGCTGCGCACCGAGGGCCGCACGCCGGTCCCGATCGACGAGGTCGAACCGGTCTCCTCGATCGTCAAGCGGTTCAACACCGGCGCGATGTCCTACGGCTCGATCTCCGCCGAGGCGCACGAGACGCTGGCCATCGCCATGAACCGGCTGGGCGGCCGGTCCAACAGCGGCGAGGGCGGCGAGGACCCCGAGCGCCTCTACGACCCCGAGCGGCGCAGCGCGGTCAAGCAGGTCGCGTCCGGCCGGTTCGGCGTGACCAGCGAGTACCTGGTCAACGCCACCGACATCCAGATCAAGATGGCGCAGGGCGCGAAGCCCGGCGAGGGCGGGCAGCTGCCCGGCTACAAGGTGTACCCGTGGATCGCGCGGACCCGGCACTCCACGCCGGGCGTGGGCCTGATCTCCCCGCCGCCGCACCACGACATCTACTCCATCGAGGACCTGGCCCAGCTCATCCACGACCTGAAGAACGCCAACGAGCAGGCCCGCGTCCACGTGAAGCTGGTCAGCGAGGTCGGCGTCGGCACGGTCGCGGCGGGCGTGGCCAAGGCGCACGCGGACGTCGTGCTGATCTCCGGCCACGACGGCGGCACCGGCGCGTCCCCGCTGAACTCGCTCAAGCACGCGGGCACGCCGTGGGAGATCGGCCTGGCCGAGACCCAGCAGACGTTGCTGCTCAACGGCCTGCGCGACCGCATCACCGTCCAGGTGGACGGCGCGCTGCGCACCGGCCGCGACGTCGTCGTCGCCGCCCTGCTCGGCGCGGAGGAGTTCGGCTTCGCGACCGCGCCGCTGATCGTCGCGGGCTGCGTGATGATGCGCGTCTGCCACCTGGACACCTGCCCGGTGGGCGTGGCCACGCAGAACCCGGAGCTGCGCAAGCGGTACACCGGCCAGGCCGAGCACGTGGTGAACTTCTTCGAGTTCGTCGCGCAGGAGGTCCGCGAGCACCTGGCGGCGCTCGGGTTCCGCACGATCGACGAGGCCGTCGGCCACGCCGAGCTGCTGCGCACCGACGACGCCATCGAGCACTGGAAGGCGGCGGGCCTGGACCTGACGCCGGTGTTCGAGGTGCCCGAGACCCCGTACCGCACGGCCAAGCGCCGCGTCCGCGAGCAGGACCACGGCCTGGCGCAGGCGTTGGACCGCACGCTCATCCAGCTCGCCGAGGCGGCGTTGGAGGACGCGCACCCGGTGCGCCTGGAACTGCCGCTGCGCAACGTCAACCGCACCGTCGGCACGCTGCTCGGCGCGGAGGTCACCCGCCGCTTCGGCGGCGACGGCCTGCCCGACGACACCATCCACGTGACCTTCACCGGGTCCGCTGGCCAGTCGCTGGGCGCGTTCCTGCCGCGCGGCATCACGCTGGAGATGATCGGCGACGCCAACGACTACGTCGGCAAGGGCCTGTCCGGCGGGCGGATCGTCGTGCGCCCGCACCCCGACGCGCCGTTCGCCGCCGAGCAGCAGGTCATCGCGGGCAACGTGATCGGCTACGGCGCCACGTCCGGCGAGGTCTTCCTGCGCGGACGCGTCGGCGAGCGGTTCTGCGTGCGCAACTCCGGCGCGCTCGCGGTCGCCGAGGGCGTGGGGGACCACGCGTTCGAGTACATGACCGGCGGCCGGGCCGTGGTGCTCGGCCCCACCGGCCGCAACCTCGCGGCCGGCATGTCCGGCGGCATCGCCTACGTCCTCGACCTCGACCCGGTCAACGTCAACCAGGCGATGGTCGAACTGCAGCGGCCCGGCGCGGAGGACCTGCGCTGGCTGCGCGAAGTGGTGGAGAAGCACCACAAGCTCACCGGATCGGCCGTGGCCGCGTCGCTGCTCGGCGACTGGCCCCGCCGGTCCGCATCGTTCACCAAGGTCATGCCCGGCGACTACCAGCGCGTGCTCGAAGCGATGAGGCTCGCCCGCGCGGAAGGCAGGGACGTCGACCAGGCGATCATGGAGGCCTCCCGTGGCTGACCCGTACGGTTTCCTCAAGCACCCCCGCAAGGACGCCAAGAAGCGGCCCGCCGCCGAGCGGCTCGACGACTGGCACGAGGTGTACGCGCACGTCGACCCGGAGGTGCGCGACCGCGAGGTGCGCGCCCAGGCGACGCGGTGCATGGACTGCGGCATCCCGTTCTGCCACTCCGGCTCCGCCGGCTGCCCGCTGGGCAACCTGATCCCGGAGTGGAACGACCTGGTCCGCCGCGGCGACTGGGCGCTGGCCTCCGACCGGCTGCACGCCACCAACAACTTCCCCGAGTTCACCGGGAAGCTGTGCCCCGCGCCGTGCGAGGCGGCGTGCGTGCTGGCGATCAGCCACGACGCCGGCGGCGCGGTGACGATCAAGCGGGTCGAGGAGACCATCGCCGACGTGTCGTGGGAGCAGGGGCTCGTGCAGCCCTGGCAGTCCCACGTGTCGAGCGGGAAGCGCGTGGCGGTCGTCGGCTCCGGCCCGGCCGGGCTCGCGGCGGCGCAGCAGCTGACCCGCGCCGGCCACGAGGTCACCGTCTACGAGCGCGACGACCGGCTCGGCGGGTTGCTGCGCTACGGCATCCCCGAGTTCAAGATGGAGAAGAAGGTCCTCGACCGGCGGCTGGCCCAGCTGCGCCGGGAGGGCACGAAGTTCGTCACCGGCTGCGAGGTCGGCGTGGACCTGACCGTCGAGCAGTTGCGCGAGCGGTTCGACGCCGTGGTGCTCGCGGTCGGCGCGCTGCGCGGCCGGGACGACACCACCACGCCGGGCCGGGAGCTCAAGGGCATCCACCTCGCGATGGAACACCTCGTCCCGGCGAACCGGGCGTGCGAGGGCGACGGGCCGCCGGCCATCGACGCCGCCGGCAAGCACGTGGTCATCATCGGCGGCGGCGACACCGGCGCCGACTGCTACGGCACCGCCTCCCGCCAGGGCGCGGCGTCGGTGCTCCAGCTCGACCAGTACCCGCAGCCCCCGTCGCAGCGCGACGACGCCCGCTCGCCGTGGCCGGTG
Source organism: Saccharothrix sp. NPDC042600 (assembly GCF_040647305.1). Classification (NCBI taxonomy): domain Bacteria; kingdom Bacillati; phylum Actinomycetota; class Actinomycetes; order Pseudonocardiales; family Pseudonocardiaceae; genus Saccharothrix; species Saccharothrix sp. NPDC042600. The sequence continues at coordinate 9,995 of NZ_JBEZBW010000111.1, forward strand.
TGGCCGTGGATCCTGCGCACCTACCCCGCCCACGAGGAGGCGGGGGAGCGCAAGTTCGCGGTCGCGGTGGAGAAGTTCCTCGGCGACGACGAGGGTCACGTCCGCCAGATCCAGCTGCGCAAGGTGCGGGTCGAGAAGGACGCCTCCGGGCGGCGGCAGGTCGTGCCGACGTCGGAGGAGGTCGAGGTGCTGCCCGCGGACCTGGTGCTGCTGGCGATCGGCTTCGAGGGCGTCGAGCACATGCCGCTGCTGGACGGCCTGGGCATCAAGCTGACCACGCGGGGCACCATCTCGTGCGGCTCGGACTGGCAGACGCAGGCGCCGGGCGTGTTCGTGTGCGGCGACGCCCACCGCGGCGCGTCGCTGGTGGTGTGGGCGATCGCCGAGGGCCGCTCGGTGGCCAACGCGGTCGACCGGTTCCTGACCGGCTCGTCGGACCTGCCCTCGCCGGTGATCCCGAACCAGCTGCCGCTCGCCGTGGTGTGACGTCGTCGGGGAGCGGTCCTTTCCGGACCCCGGCGTAACGGCGGGGCCGCTCCGCTCGACGCTACCTCCATGAGGGAGGTGGGCGATGACGTCCGACGCGCTGCTGCCCCGCCTGGCCGCCACCCGCGCCCGCTACGAAGGCCGTGCGGCGCAACGCAAGCACGTCCGCGCCACGGTCGAGCGCCGCGGCGTCCTGCACACCGACACCCCGCACCGGGTGACTCGACGGCTCAACCGGTTGGGTGTCGACTGGCAGTTGGCGGCGGCCGTCGAGAGCGGCGCGTCGGCCGTGCGGTCGGGTCGGCGGGAGCTGGCCCTCGAACGGCTCATCGGCCGCAACACCGTGGTGGACACGGGTTTCCTGGACTGCGGGTTGGCGGCGGCGCGGGCGGTGGGGCGGGTGGACGTCGCCGGGCGGTCGGCGACCGGCGTGCTCATCTCGCCGGTGTTGCTGCTGACCACCAACACCGCGTTGCCGAGCGTGACCGACGCGTCACGCGCGGCGGTCGAATTCGACTCGGGCACGACCGGGTTGTGCCCGGAGCGGTTCTTCGTGACGGACCTGGTGCTGGACTTCACCGTGGTGGCGGTGGGGGAGGGGCCGCTGCCGCCGCACCTGCACCTGGTGGAGCAGGAGGGCAAGGCGATCCTCGGTGAGCGCCTGACGTCCGTGCGCGTGCCGGTGGGCGGGCCGAAGCTGTTCGGGCTGCGCGAGCACCTGATGGTGGACGTGCTGGACAACTACGTGCACTACGAGCCGGGGTTGGACGTGTCGGGCGGGCCGATCTTCAACGACCAGTGGGAGGTCGTGGCGCTGCACCACTCGGGCGTGGCGGAGGGGTCGGCGTGGCGCGCGGGGGAGGGGGTGCGGATCAGCCGGGTGCTGCGGGCGTTGCGGGAGCGACCGTTGAGCGGGGAGGCGGCGCACCTGCGGGCCCAGGTCTTCGACACCGCGCCGGCGGCGCCCGAGGCGGACTCGGAACTGCGCGCGGCGCTGGTGAACCTGGACATCGGCCGCAGCCGCGTCTACTACGACCCATCGGCCGACCGAGCCGCCCGCGACCGCTATTACGCCGGCATCCACCCGACCCGGTCGAACCTGCACGACCTGCTGGCCCGCACCCACGTCCGCTGCCCGGCGTACCGGCCGTGCCGGATGCTGTACCCGTGGGTGGACCTGCACCCGGACCTGAAGCTGCGCAGCCTCCACTCGGGCGCCGCGGTCGATCCCGCCGACATGATCCGAGCCGACGTGGAGGCCGAGGCGGCCCGAGCGCGCCGCTTCCGCGACCTGGCCGCGGCCGGCCTGCCCGACCCGGGCACGCTCCTGGCGGAGTTCGAGGTGTTGGAGGAAACCCTCCCGTTCAACTGCGAACACGCCGTGCCCCAAGCCCTGTTCGACCGCGGGGAACCCATGCGCGGCGACCTGCACCACCAGTTCACCAGGGAGGTGGGCGACCCGCCCCCGACGACCCCGTGGGACCGCAGCGGCCCCCTGGCGAGGGCGACCCTGTACTTCCTGGTCCGCTACCCGGGCGTGGTGGACGACGACCTGGTGCCGGACTTGATCATGTGGCACGAACGCGACCCGGTGACCGACCACGAACTGCACCGGAACGCGGCGATCGCCGAAATCCAGGGCAACCGCAACCCCTTCATCGACCACCCGGGCTGGGCCCTGGACATCTGACCCACCCGCCGCCACCCCGCCGCTCCCGCCACACCCACCACACCCGCGGCTACACGCCACCGCCACCGCCACCGCCACCGCCGCCGCGCGCCCGCGCTGCGCTGCCGCTCGCACCCGCCGCCGCCCGCCCGTCGCCCGCGCTGCCGCCCGCCCGCCAGCCCGCCCAGCCGCCAGCTCGCCCAGCCGCCAGCTCGCCCAGCCGGCCCATCGCGCGGCAGGCAACCCGCCCGGCCGTCATCAGCCCTGTCCGGCCGCCGCCAATCCTGTCCGCCCGACCCCGGCCACCACCGAGGCCCCCGCCACGACCTCCCCGGCCCCGCGTTCCTCCCTCTCTACGGGACGCATGACTCGCCGAAAGGTCGCAGATCCTGCATGTCACACGATCGGGTGAGGCTCCACCGGCTTCACCGACCGTATGTGCCCCACCAAGAACTCCCGCTGCTCCCCGTGCGGCCCGTTCGCCGTCAGGTTCCCGGCCGCGTGCTCCACCGGCGTGATGACATGCCGGATCGTGCTCCGCGGCCCGTCCGCCACCGCGATCTCCACCGACGTCCGCGTCACCAACGCCTCCGCCAGCAACACGACCTCCGAATCGCGCAACACCAACGACTGGTCGCGCAACAACCGCACCGTCGTCAACCGCCGCGACTCCACCTTCGGCGGCACGATCCGCGGCCGTGGGCGTTCGCGCTCCAGCAACGCCACCGCCAGCTTGGCCAACTCCTGGTCCGTCAACGACGCCCGCCACCGCCGCCACGTCGGGATCTTCCGCGGCGGCGGCTCAACCCGGCGGCGGGGTGTGCGGTCCAGGACGCCGTCGGCCGTGGGGGTGTAGCCGGCCGCCCGGAGCAGGGCCAGGGTCTCGTCCGCCGGCCTCGCCGACGCCAGCACGGTCGGCCCCAGCGGCTGCAACGACAGCGGTGTCAACGACCGGTGACCCGCGATCTCCGTCAGCAGCTCCGGGTCGTCCGCCCGCACGCAGCTCGCCACCGCCGTCACGCTGATCCGCCCCTGCCGCCGCGCCACCTCCCGCACCAGGCGCTCCACCGGCTGCGGCACGCCGTGCTCCGCGATCGACGCCAACCGGGCCAGCAGCCGCTCCGGGCTGTGCCCCGCGTCCAACGCCCGGCGCACGCTCGCGCCGGTGAACCGCCACCCGCCCTCGGCGGCGTCCGCGGCCAGGTCCAGCACCGACGACAGCTCGTCGTCCGGCAGACCGCCGACCACCGCCGTCAGGTCCGGCCGCAGCAACGCCGTGCGCGCCGCCGGTGGCACGAACCGGTCTGCCACCTCCGACTCCCGGCCCGCCAGGACGGCCCGGCCCAACGCCGTCGCCGTCCCCAGCGCGACCAGCCCGACCGCCTCCGCCTCGACCAGCGCCGCCTCAGTCACCACGGCGCCCTGGAACGCCGGCCGCCGCCACGTCAGCTCCGCCACCACCTCGTGCCGGTGCTCGAACGCCTCGTCCTCACCCAACCGGGCGAACCGCTCCAGCACCCCGCGCCGCGTGACGTCCCCACACGACAGCGGGTCCGCCAGCGCCGGGCGCGACTTGCCCGGCTGCCACACCAGTCGCGGCCACGCGCTCGCCAGCGCCGCCAGGCGGTCCGCCGGCTCCGCGGCGCGCCACGAGTCCCAACGGGTCGTCGGCACCACCCGCCAGTCCGCGACCGCCAGCAACCGCGCCTCCACGGCCAGTTCCAGCCACAGCCGCGCCCGCGCCTCGTCCGCCCGCAGCAACCCGGCGACCCGCCGCAACTCCCGCACGCCGACCCCGCCGCGCGCGCTCACCACCTCGCCGTCGCACAGGTCCACCAACCGGGTCACACCGTCCACAGTGGACGTCGCGGACGCGGTCGCCGCCCGGTCGGCGAACGCCCGGTTCTGCGCCACCCGCCGGGGCGCGCGCGGCGCGGGCGTGATGCGCCGGGGTGGTTCGGTCCCGCACGGCCGCAGGTTCGGGGCCGCCCGCAGGGCCTCGCCCGAGTCCCACACCAGGGCGCGCGCCCGCAGCTCCGCCAACGCCCGCTTCAGCTCCGCCCGCCCGGCCTTCCCGTTGCACCGCAAGCGTTCCGCGAGCACGTCAACGCCCACCGGCACCGCCGTCCCGCCCAGCGCCAGCACCGCGTCGAGCACGTCCCGGCACCCGCGGTCCAGGCCGTCCACCGCCAACCGCAGCGACGCCGCCGTCGACAGCTCGTCGGCCAGCGCCCGCAGCGACCGCGGCCGGGTGTCCGCCGCGTCCCGGCGCAGCGCGAGGACGTCCCTCAGCCCCGACGCGTCGAGCCCGCGCAGCCAACCGGCCAACGCCGATTCCCTACCCACTCAGCCGATTATGCACACAAAGTCACCGGCCGGTGATTGTCTGCTATAGAGCGTTCGAATGGTGCCACGAATGGACGAACGTAAGCTGAGCGCCGTGGAATTCACCGGCTTCGGAGAGCACGCCATCGACTTCTTCGACGGCTTGTCGGTCGACAACTCGAAGGCCTTCTGGGAGGACAACAAGCACGTCTACCAGTCCGACGTGCGCGCGCCCATGGAGGCGCTGCTGGCCGCCCTGGAACCCGAGTTCGGCAAGGGCAAGGTCTTCCGCCCCTACCGGGACGTGCGGTTCAGCAAGGACAAGACCCCCTACAAGGACCACTGCGGCGGCGTGGTCGAACTGGGCCGCGGCGGCGGCGCGCACTACGTCCAGGTCGGCACCGAGGGCCTGTTCGTGGCGGGCGGCTCGTTCGCGATGGCCTCCGACCAGATCGCCCGCTACCGCGAGTCGGTCGTCGACGACCTGCGCGGCCAGGCCCTGGAGAAGATCCTCAAGAAGCTCGCGAGGCAGGGCTGGGAGCTGCGCGGCGACAAGCTCAAGCGCGCGCCCAAGGGCGTGGACCCCGAACACCCCCGCGTCGAATTGGCCAAGCACAAGCGGCTGTACGTGGCGAAGGTTTGGCCGCCGGACGACACCCTGCACGAGCCGGAGTGCCACGACCGGGTCCTCAAGGCCTGGCGCGAGGTGAACCCGCTGGTCGATTGGTGCGCCGACCACATCGGGGTCACCGAGGTCGGGTTCCGCTGAGCGTCCGCCGCGCCACCAGCCACCCCAGCCCGACGCCCACGACGTCCACGAGGCCGTCCACGACGTCTCCGCCGCGCCCCAGGGCCGTGATCACCGCCTGCAACACCTCCGACACCGCCGCGTAGGCCACCAGCCCGCCCAGCAGCGGCACCGTCGGCAGCCGCGCCCACAGGCCGGTCGCCGCCAGCAGCGCGAACAGCAGGACGTGCACGACCTTGTCCGTGCCCGGCGGCGAGTCCGGCACGCCCGACTGCGGGGTGAACAACACGATGACGCTGAGCAACACCGCGGTCACGAACGGGAGGATTCTGCGGCCCACGGGGCAGATTGTGCCTGTTTCGGCGAGATTACCCCCCGGTACATCCTGATCGGTCCAGTGAAGGGGACTAGTCTCTCCAGACGTGAGTCGACGCGCGAAGATCGTCTGTACGCTGGGCCCTGCCACCGCGACCGAGGAGAAGGTCAACGAGCTGGTAGCGGCCGGTATGGACGTGGCCAGGATGAACTTCAGCCACGGCAGCCATGCCGACCACAAGCAGGTCTACGACCTCGTCCGCGCCGCATCGGACCGCACCGGCCGCGCGGTGGGCATCCTCGCCGACCTCCAGGGCCCCAAGATCCGGCTCGGCCGGTTCGCGCACGGCCCCGTCGAGTGGCGCACCGGTGACGTCGTCCGGGTGACCGTCGAGGACGTCGAGGGCACGCACGACCGCGTCTCCACCACGTACAAGCAGCTCGCGCACGACGCCAAGGTCGGCGACCGCCTGCTGGTGGACGACGGCAAGGTCGGCCTGGTCGTGACCGACGTCGAGGGCCCGGACGTGGTCTGCGAGGTCACCGAGGGCGGCCCGGTCAGCAACAACAAGGGCCTCTCGCTGCCCGGCATGGACGTGTCCGTGCCCGCGCTGTCGGAGAAGGACATCGAGGACCTGGAGTTCGCCCTCAACCTGGGCGTCGACTTCATCGCCCTGTCCTTCGTCCGCTCGCCGGCCGACATCGACCTCGTGCACCAGGTGATGGACCGCGTCGGCCACGGCCGCCGCCCGGTCATCGCCAAGATCGAGAAGCCCGAGGCCGTCGACAACCTCGAAGCCATCGTGCTCGCGTTCGACGGCGTGATGGTCGCCCGCGGCGACCTGGGCGTCGAGCTGCCGCTGGAGCACGTGCCGCTGGTGCAGAAGCGCGCGATCCAGATCGCCCGCGAGAACGCCAAGCCGGTGATCGTCGCCACGCAGATGCTCGACTCGATGATCACCAACTCGCGCCCGACCCGCGCCGAGACCTCCGACGTCGCCAACGCCGTGCTCGACGGCGCGGACGCGCTGATGCTCTCCGGCGAGACGTCCGTGGGCCGGTACGCGATCGAGACCGTGCGCACGATGGGCCGCATCATCGAGGCCGTCGAGACCGAGTCCACGCAGGTCCCGCCGCTGACCCACGTCCCGCGGACCAAGCGCGGCGTCATCTCCTACGCGGCCCGCGACATCGGCGAGCGGCTCAACGCCAAGGCCCTGGTCGCGTTCACGCAGTCGGGTGACACGGTGCGCCGGCTGGCCCGCCTGCACACCCACCTGCCGCTGCTGGCGTTCACGCCGGAGCAGAGCGTGCGCAGTCAGCTTGCTCTCACGTGGGGCACCGAGACGTTCCTGGTGCCTAAGGTGGACTCGACGGACGAGATGGTCCGCCAGGTGGACCAGTCGATGCTGCACATCGGCCGGTACCAGCCGGGCGACCTGGTCGTCGTCGTGGCAGGCTCCCCGCCTGGCACCATCGGCTCGACCAACCTCATCCGGGTGCACCGCCTGGGGGAGGAAGACCACGCTTAGGGGATGACGTGACCGAGGCTGCCCGCGCCGCCGCTGCCGCCGGCTTCGCGGACCTTCCGCTGGACACCGATGGCGTACCGCACGGGCAGCCCGTGCTCGACCGCCTCGTGGCGCTGCTGGACCTGGAGCGCATCGAGGAGAACATCTTCCGCGGGGTGTCGCCCGCCGAGTCGCCCGTGCGGGTGTTCGGCGGGCAGGTCGCCGGGCAGGCCCTGGTGGCCGCCGGGCGGACCGTCCCGCCGGAGCGCCGGGTGCACTCGTTGCACTCGTACTTCATTCGAGGCGGTGATCCGACCGTCCCGATCGTGTACGAAGTCGATCGCATCCGTGACGGTCGGTCGTTCACGACCCGCCGGGTCGTCGCCGTGCAGCACGGCAAGGCCATCTTCGCGCTGTCCGCGTCCTTCCAGTTGGACGAGGAGGGCATGGACCACTTCGAGCCCATGCCGTCCGTCCCGCCGCCGGACTCGCTGCCCACCTACGCCGAGTCGGCCGCCGGGTACCTGGAGAAGGTCGGCATGGCCCGGCTGCCCCGGCCGATCGACATCCGCTACGTGACCGAACCGCCGTGGCGGGCCCGCGAGGACGGTCCGGGCGAGGCGCGCAGCCAGGTGTGGATGCGCGCGGACGGCAAGCTGCCCGACGACGACATGCTGCACGTGTGCGTGCTGGCGTACGCGTCGGACATGACCCTGCTGGACTCGGTGCTGGTGCGCCACGGCGTGTACTGGGGCACGGACAAGCTGCTGGGCGCCTCCCTGGACCACGCGATGTGGTTCCACCGCCGCTTCCGCGCCGACGAGTGGTTCCTCTACGACTGCGAGTCCCCGTCGGCGTCCGGCGCGCGCGGCCTGGCGACGGGCCGCTTCTACGCGCAGGACGGCCGCTTGGTGGCCACGGTGGTCCAGGAAGGCCTGCTCCGCTTGATGCGCTGATCAGCGCTTCAACGCCGCCCACATCGCTCGCACGTGCTCCTCGCGGGTGGCTTCCGCGCCGATGGCGACCCGGACCGCGAACCGGCCGTTCACCGTCGTGTGAGTGAGGAAGGCCGTGCCTTCCGCGTTGACCGCGTCCATCGCCCGCCGCGTGGCCTCGTCGCCGTCGCGGTGGGCGATGGTCAGCAGGGACAGCGAGCGCGGCACGACCAGTTCCCAGTCGGCGTCGGCCGCGACCCAGGACTCCAGGGTCGTCGCCAGGTCCACGTGCCCGCGCAGGTGCGACCGGATGCCCTCCAGGCCGTACCAGCGCAGCACCGACCACAGCTTCAACGACCGGAACCGGCGGCCCAGCGGGATCTGCCAGTCGCGGTAGTCCACGACCGCCCCGGACTCCGTCGCGCTGTTGCGCAGGTACTCCGGCAGGATCGTCAGCGCGTCCACCAGCACGTCCGGGTGCGCGGTCCAGAACAGCGACAGGTCGAACGCCGTCAGCATCCACTTGTGGGCGTTGGCGCAGAACGAATCCGCCTTCTCCACCCCCGCGAACAGCCCGCGGAACTCCGGGCACAGCGCCGCCGGGCCCGCCCACGCCGCGTCGACGTGCAGCCAGATCCCGTGCCGCGCGCAGACCTCGGCGATCTCGGCGACGGGATCGACCGCGCCGGTGCCGGTGGTGCCGATGGTGGCGCACACCAGGACCGGCCGCCGACCACCGTCCACATCGGACTGGATCTGCCGCTCCAGCTCGGCCACGTCCATGGCCAGCGCCGGGTCCACCGCGATGGACCGCACGGCCTCCTCGCCGAGCCCGGCCATGCGGGCGGCGCGCTCGATGGACGAATGGGTCTGCGACGAGACGTACACCGTCTCGTCACCGTCCACACCGGACTGACGCCACTTGCCCGATGCCCGGTGCAGCGCCGCCAGCATGGCGACCAGGGCCGCCGACGACGCGGTGTCCTGGATGACCCCACCCCCGACGAACGACCGGGGCAGGCCCATCGCACCGACCAGTTCGTCCATCAGGTGCTGCTCGACCTCCGTGGCCGCGGGCGAGGTGGACCACAGCATCCCCTGCACGCCCAACCCGGACGAGATCAGGTCGCCGAGCACGGACGGCAGGGACGCGTTGGACGGGAAGTACGCGTAGAAACCGGGGTGCTGCCAGTGGGTCGTGCCCGGCACGACGACCCGGTCCAGGTCGGCGAGCAGGCCGTCGAACCCCTCGCCGCGCTCCGGCAGCGGGGCCAGCTTCGAGCGCACCCAGCCGGGCTCGACCCGGGACCGCACGGGCAGGTCGCCGAGGCGCTCGCGGTAGTCGGCGATCCAGTCGATCACCTCGTGGCCGATCCGGCGGAACTCGTCAGGCTGCATACCCGCACGGTAGCCCGGAGGTCACACCCGCCGGCGGCGGTGGGTCGGGCGGCGGTCGGTGGGCGGGGTCAGGGCGCGGGTCTCGACGCGTTCCAGCACGACCGAGCTGGTCAGGTTCCGGACCTCGGTGCGCGAGGCGATCTTGTCCATCAGGAACGCCTGCAGGTGGGTGCTGTCGGCCACCGCGATGTGCACCAGGAAGTCCGCCGTGCCGCTGACGTGGAACAGCGAGCGGGTCTCCGGCTGCGCCATCACGAACGCCCGGAACGCCGCCACCACCGGCCGCGTGTGCGGGCGGACGTTGACCGACACCACCGCCTCCAGCGGCAGGCCCGTCGTGCGCGGGTCCACCACCGCGTGGAAGCCGGTGATCACGCCCAGCTCGCGCAGCCGCCGCACCCGTTGCAGGCACGTCGAGGGCGCGAGCCCGACCAGGTCGGCCAGGCTCCGGTTCGGCAGGGTGGCGTCGTTCTGCAACTCCTCCAGAATGCGCCAATCAACCGAATCCAGTTCGGCTACTTCCGTCACAACCGAACACTCTACTGAATGGCTGGCACGGAACCGAACCTCCATCGTGGACTGTCGCCGTGCACATCGCCTGGACCTCCTTCCTGCTGGCCGTCGTGGTCATCACGATCGTGCCCGGCCCGGACTTCGTGCTGGTCACCGGCAACGCGGTGCGCGGCGTCCGCCTCGGCGCGCTCACCGCGCTGGGCGTGATGACCGGCCTGCTCGTGCACGCGACGCTGGCCACGCTGGGCCTGTCCGCCCTCATCGCCGCCGCGCCGACCGCGCTGCTCGTGGTGAAGGCGATCGGCGCGGCCTACCTGCTGTACCTGGGCGTGATGACCCTGCGCTCCCGGGGCGCCGCCGCCGCGCCGACCCGTTCGGACCGGTCGGTCTTCCTGCGCGGCCTGCTGTGCGACCTGCTCAACCCGAAGGTCATGCTCACGTTCCTGAGCCTGGTCCCGCAGGCCATGGACCCGTCCGCACCGCCCCTGCCCCAGGCGGCGCTGCTGTCGGCGGTGGCGGTGGGCGTGTTCGCGGCGTTCTGGTCGGTGGTGGTCCCACTGGCCGGCCGCCTGGCCACCCTGCTGACCCACCCGAAGGTCCGCCCGATCTTCGAACGCCTCTGCGGCACCGCGCTGATCGGCATGGCGGCCTCGGTCCTGGCCGCCTGACCGGCGTCGACCAGCACGGTCCCCGCCTGCTCCCCGGCGGCGGGAACAGCGGCCAGGGCGGCGGCGTCGTGTGGGCCTACGCGCCCTCCGCCCCCAGCGCAACGGCTGACCTCGCCCGTCACCTCGCCCGGCCGCCGCAGTGGTCGGGCGAACTGCGGTTGAACCCCTGCGCCGGAGCCGGGTCAGCCGTCGTCGTCGGGCAGTTCCAGTCCGTCCGCGATGACTTGCTGGATCATGGGAAGCACCTCGGGGTGGAGGCGGAACCCCGCGGCCCACCCCACTTCCGGCGAATCGTCGTTGTACACGGCCAGGAGGATGTCCACAGCCTTCTCGTCCGCGAGTCCAACGCCCTTCACGAACTGCGCGATCCGATTGACCGGTCTCGTGAAGCCGCGCAGGCTCCGCTGCGGTGAGTACTCCGCGATCTCGTACACCTGGTCCCTCGACACGAATCCCGACTGCGCCGCGGCTGCCTTGATCACCTCTGCCTGGACCTTCGCCTCGCCACTGAGACTGATCATGAAGATCGTCAACGCCTTCACCGTCCACCCGCCACCGGGCGGCACCTCCTCCGATCGGGACACCGCGGAGTCGATGTTCTCCACATCCCGCACGGAGTCGGCGCTGACCTCGACTTCGAGGAAGTTCTTCGCGTATTCCAAGAGCTGTGAAGGTCGCACCATCAGCAAGAGCTGCCCGGTCCGGCGCAGCATCTCCTGCACCAACTCCACCCGAGGACCGCGCCGCTGCCCGGCTTCGACCCGCCACCAGTCTTCCTTGTTGTCGCCGGTGACGAACACGACCGGCTTCTTCCGCGCCTCGGCCTCGGTGAGGACCTGCTCCCAGACGATGTAGTCACCAGCCGCCCGGGAGTCGCCCTTGTTCTTGTCCTTGTACCCCGGCGGTTCCTGGTTGGCGACTCGGCGCAGCCCTTCGGCGACCGCCTTCGCGTGCGCTTCCCGGCTCATCTCGGCGCCGACTCGTCCGGCGACGATCTCCTCGAGCTCCTTGAGCACCGCGTCCTGCTCGGTGTTGTAGCTGAAGTCGGTGTTGGTCGCTGCCGACAGAGCGCGGACCTCGGACGCGACCTGGTCGAAGCCCGATTGGATGTGGCCGACGAGAGTGCTTGTGGTCTCCGGGGGAAGCGAGACCCGGTTGGCCCACGACCGCAGGTCGTTGATCGCATTCCCGCAGTGGGTGGCGATCGAGTCGACCGTCTTGTCGGAGTCGCCGGGGTCCCGGATGACGGACTCCCGGTTGCGCCAGAACTCGACCAGGACCTGGTGCGGCACCCACAGGTTGGAGGCCAGTTTCCTGAGCACGCTGAGGAGGTTCTCGCGCGCGTCAGGGGTGTACCTGTACAGGTTGAGCAGGACGTTCGCATCCGGGACGATGAGTCCCTCGGACAACGCCGCGGCCACCTCCTCGCGCGCGACGGTCCGATAGCCCTCGAACCCGTCGTAGAGGCTTCTGCGGTCTTGTCCGCCCGTGTCGGCCATGCCCGATGATCGCGGATCGGTGGAAGAGCGTTACCGGGTGCGGTACGCGCTTCGCAGAAGCCTCCAGCCCGCCCGGTGGCTCTCCACACCGGGCGGGCCGGAGGGGACGGCGGCGGTCATCCGCCCGTGGGGCCGCCGTCCGCGGCTCGTGGCGCTGCCAACGCCGCGAGCCCGACCCGGTGCGGCGTCACAGGGTCCACTTCTGGTTCGCGCCCGTCGTGCACGTCCAGATCTGCAGCCGCGTCCCGTCCGCCGAGTTGTTGCCCGTCACGTCCAGGCACTTGCCGGAGAACTGGTTCACCAGCCGGCCCGACGAGTCGTGCGCCCACTTCTGGCTGGAGCCCGTGTGGCAGTCCCACAGGTGGGTCACCGTGCCGTCCGCCGCGCTCGGGCCGTTGACGTCCAGGCACTTGCCCAGCGCGCGCAGGGTGCCGTCGGACGCGCGGGTCCAGGTCTGGGCCGCCGTGCCGTTGCACGTGTGGAGCTGCACGGCGGTGCCGTTGGCGGTCGACGCGCCGGCCACGTCCACGCACTTGCCGGCCAGGCCGGTGATCGCGCCGCCGCCGCCCGAGCCCGGCGTGCCCGACCAGGTGAACGTCGCCGACGTCCGCGCGGGCAGCGTGTAGGTGAAGGACTGGTTGCCCCAGTTGACCCGCACCGACTGCGCCGAACCGCCGCCGTTGTGGGCGATCAGGGCCTTCGAACCGTCCGGGTTGCGCCACGCCACGTTCTGCACGGTGCTGTTCGCCGTCGAGTCGATGCGGAACGCGCCCGGCTTCACGAACTTCGTCAGGTGCCCGGTCGTGTAGTACTCGACCGTGTAGTCCACCTGCCCGGCCCGCGACCCGCCCTCCTGCACGGTGATCAACCCGGTGCACGTGCCGCAGCCACCGTTGTGCGGGCCCATGAACTGGTTGAGCGCCAACGACCACTTCACCAGGCTGCCGCTCCAGTTGCGGGCGTAGTTGACGATGTCGGCCATGTCCTCGTTGTGCTGGTTGGCGATCCAGGTCCCGCCCGAGTGCTCGGTGCTGAACTGCTTCACGTTCGGGTACTGGCCGTGCACCTGCGTCCCCACGGCGGGGTCGCCGAAGTAGCCGTGCCACGCGATGCCGCCGAACAACGGGTCGTTGCGGACGCCGGCGTCGTTCAGCACGCCCGAGCCGAAGTTCGCGTAGTCGCCGTAGTTCCAGTCGTGCACCAGGACCTTGGTGGACAGGCCCGCCGCGCGCAGCGCCGGGTACACGTGGTTCTTGGTGAACTCCACCAGCCCGGACGGGTTCCAGCTCATGCCCGGGTAGTTCATGGCGGTGGGGTTGCCGGCCTGGCAGCAGTTCGGCTCGTTCTGCACGGACAGGTAGTCCACCGGGATGCCGGCGTTCTGGTAGCTCTGGACGTACTTGACCAGGTACTGGGCGTAGGTGGGGTAGTGCTCCCACTTGAGCCAGCCCATCTGGTCCATGCGCCCGTTGTCCTTCATCCACCCCGGCGCGCTCCACGGCACGCCCTTGACCCGCAGCGCCGGGTTGAGCGACTTGGCCTGGGCGGTGAGCAGGCGGACGTCGGTGTCGTAGCCGTTGGCCCCGAAGTCGTTGAGGTCGCAGCACGTGTCGTCCAGCGACACCATGCCCGGCCGGGACAGGTCGGACGCCCCGATCGGGTTGCGCACGAACGACAGGCCGATGCCGTCGACGGGGTGGAACAGCTTGCGCATCACGGCGTCCCGCGTGGCCGCCGACACCGGCCCGCCGCGCAGGAGGTAGGCGGTGGTGTCGGTGATCGACGCGCCGCCGCCCTCGAACTGCTGGTAGGTGGCGCCTTCGTTGACGGTGATGGTGTGGGTGGCGCTGCCGCCGCCGGCGCTGAAGTTGACCGGCGCCTGTTGCTGCAGGCCCCGGGTCACCGTCCGCCCCCCGCTGTCGGAGGTGGTGGTGAGCCAGATGTTGACCTGCTCGCCCGCGGCACTGGCGGCAGGGACGGCCAGGGTGGCGGCGAGGACGGCCGCTATCGCGGCGGTGGTGGTGAAGACCCGACGGTGGGAGGGCACCTCGGACTCCTTTCGGCGAACTGCGAACTGCGGATTGCGGCGGAGTGCGGACTGTCAGGTGCAACAAATGAAACAAAACTGGAACAGGAACGCACGGCCCAGGAAACAGCGCGCCGAACACCGCTGTCAAGGGTGCGGAAAAGCCCGGGAAATACCGGGAAACACTCAGCGCGCGGGGCCGGTGGACCCGCGAACGACCAGCTCGGTGGCCAGTTCGACGTGCAACGACTCGACCTCGTGCCGGTCCAGCAGGCGCATCAGCAGCGTCACGGCCAGCCGCCCCATTTCCCGCACCGGCTGCCGCACGGTGGTCAGTTCCGGTGTCGTGGCGCGACTGAGGTCCAGGTCGTCGAACCCGGCGATCGACACGTCCCCGGGCACGTCCAGCTCGCGCTCCCGGGCCGCCCGCAACGCGCCCACGGCCATCTTGTCGTTGAACGCCACCAGCGCGGAGGGCGGTCGGTCGAGGGAGAGGACGTCCCGCGCCGCCAGGTACCCGTTCTCCTCGGTGGGCTCGTCGACGTGCCGCGACAACTCGGGCGACGGCAGCACCCCGACGTCCGCCAACGCCGCCGCGTACCCCGCCGACCGGCTGTCGGAGGCCAACCAGTCCCGCGGCCCGCCCAGCACCCCGATCCGCCGGTGGCCGAGGTCGACCAGGTGCGCGACCAGCTTGCGCGCCCCGGCGAAGTGCGCCGCGGACACGGCCGCCACGTCCCGCGGCAACTCGGTGCGCGGATCGACCACGACGAACGGGAACTTCCGATCCCGCAACCGGGTCAGCTGCTCGGCGGGCTCGGGCGGGAGCACGAGGACCGCGCCGGCGACGTCGGCCCCGAGCGACGGCAGGACGGAGACCCGCTGCGCCGAGGTGCCGGCGTCCAGGACCACCCGACGCCCGTGCTCGGCCAACTCCTCGGCCACGGACGTGACGATCAACCCGAAGTAGTCGGTGAGCAGGTAGGGACACCGCACGTGCACGGCGCCGGAACGCGTCCGACTGCGGCCACGAGGTCGCGGAGCCTGACTCCCGAGCCGCTCGACGGCGCGAAGGACGAGGTCACGGGTGTGCTCGGCAACGTTGGCCTGACCGTTGAGGACCCGCGACACGGTCGCGATGGACAACCCGGTCTCAGCCGCCACGTCCCGCACCGTCGCCCGCGTCATCCGCACCCCGTTCCACCTGTTTCACCATGTTACAGCCCCCTGGAGCCCGCGCAGCGGGCCGTTCTGCTTTTGGGGCGCGCAGCGCCCCCGCTTTTGGCTTTTCCGTCCTCCCCGTACGGCCTGCCCGAAGGGCTACCACACTTTGGGCCGGGTGCCGCTAAAAATTTTGTGAGGGACGAGCAAAATTTTTAGCGGCACCCGGCCCAAAGTGTGGTTGGCTCCGCCAGGCCGTACGGGGAGGACGGAAAAGCCCCGCTTTTTGGAGATGGGGAGGGG
>NZ_JBEZBW010000112.1:0-24864 GCF_040647305.1 Saccharothrix sp. NPDC042600
CTCGTTCCTCGCAAAACTTTTTGGCCCAACCCCGGGAAAGTGTGGTAGCCCTTCGGGCAGGCCATACGGGGAGGACGGAAAAGCCCAAAAGCGGGGGCGCTGCGCGCCCCAAGAGCATGCGCTGCGCGCTTGCCGTTAGAGGCGGGTTTGGGCGTAGGCCGCGATTGCGTCGCGTACCCACTCCGCGAAGCCCTCCGCGTGGGCGTCGAACTGGACCTTGAAGTCCGGGGCGTCCACGTACAGTTGGCCCAGGCCCGTGTACGACTCGCGGTTCGGCGTCCAGCTGAGCAGGATCCAGCGGTAGTGCCGGTCGGTGACCTCCTGGGCCTCCGGTGAGTCCGGCGCGGCGCCCGCGTCGAACAACTCGCCGAAGGCCTTGGCGATGGACTGCCACTCCGCCATGAACTTGTCGGCGTCGGCCTTGGTCCAGCCCTGCATCCGGCGCTTGCTCTCGTCGATGTGCTCCTGCGCGCCCTCGCCGAAGCGCTCGACCAGGTCCGCCTCGTAGCGGGCCTGGCGGTCGGCGTCGAAGCCCTCGAACAGCTCTTCCATCTTCATCGTGTGCTCACTCCCCTCCAGTTCCCTGATGGTCTTGGCGACGGTGTCGCTCAACCGGGCCAGCCGCTCCTGCTCGGCCTGCAACCACCGCTGGTGGTTGCGCAGCACGTCAACAGTGCTGTGCCGGCCGTCCAGGACGTCGGCGACCGTGTCGAGGTTGAGCCCCAGGTCTCTCAGCAACAGGATCTGCTGGAGCCGCAGGAGCTGCTCCCGCTCGTAGTACCGGTAGCCGTTGCCGCCGATCCACGCCGGTTCGAGCAGACCGATCGAGTCGTAGTGCCGCAGCGTCCGCGACGTCACCTTCGACATCCGGGCCACCTCGGCGATCGACCAGGCCATCCCCGTCACCTCCCCTTGCTGCAACGACGGTAGAGGTTGACGTAACGTCAACGTCAAACCGACTTCCGCGGTGCGGGCAAGATGGGGGCTGTGTGGACCATCGCCGGAACCCTGAACCCCGTCCCCGCCCTCGACCGGCTCGACCTGGTCGCCGAGCCCGTGGCCGCCGCGTTGCGCTCGTTGGCCGACGCCGGGCGGCTGGCCGTCAGCGAGATCGACCCCGGGTTGGCCGACACGGCCGAGTTCTGCGCCCACTACGGCTCGCCGCTCGAAGCCTCGGCGAACTGCGTGATCGTCGCGGGCAAGCGGGGTGACGCCGTCCGGTACGCCGCGTGCGTCGTGCTCGCCACCACCCGCGCCGACGTGAACGGGGTCGTGCGGCGTCGGCTGGACGCGCGGCGGGCGTCGTTCGCGCCGATGGACGACGCCGTGCGGCTCACGGGCATGGAGTACGGCGGCATCACGCCGGTCGGGCTGCCCGCGGACTGGCCGGTCCTGCTGTCGCCCGAGGTCGCCGCCGCGCCCGAGCTGGTGATCGGCAGCGGCATCCGCGGCAGCAAGCTGCTCGTGCCCGGCGAGGTGCTGGCCAAGCTGCCCGGCGCGGAGGTCGTGCCGGACCTGGCCCGTCAGGCCGGGTAGCCGCGCAGGAACTCCACCGCCTCGTCCACGTCGTCGGTGACGAGGATCCAGCGCTCCGCCTCCCGACCCGCCGCCAACCGCCGCACCAGCGGCGCGGCGGGGACCTCGTCGACCCAGAAGTCCTCGCCCAGGAACACCATGGGCGCGGCCGGGCCGACCGAGCCGTAGTGGTTCTGGGTGTAGTCCTGGAAGACCTCCTGCACGGTGCCCGCGCTGCCCGGCGTGTAGACGACACCGCCGGTGGCGACGGTGAGCAGGCCCTCCTCGCGGACCGAGTTCGCGAAGTACTTGGCGTGCAGCTCGCACGCGGGGTTGGGCGGCTCGTGGCCGTAGAACCAGGTCGGGATGCCGATCGTGCGCGGCCGGTCGGACGTCGGCAGGTCGGTCGGGCACGCGGCGATCCACCGGCCGATCGACTCGGCGTCCCCGCCGAACTTCGGCGCGCGGGACAGCTCCTTGAGCACGCCGTCGTCCACGCCGACCCGGACCCCGAGCGGCACGGCCTCCATCGCGCCCGGACCGCCGCCGGTGAGCACCGTGAACCCGGCTGCACCCAGCCGCGCGCCCAGCTCGACGGCCCGCCGGTAGCCGGCGGTGTCGCGGCCCAGCGCGTGGCCGCCCATCACGGCGACCGGCGCGCCGTCGAGGACCTCGGCCAGCGCCTCGGTGATGGCGTGGTCGTGCAAGCGCTCGGCGAGGGCGTGCAACGGGTCCGGGTGGTGGCCCTGCTGCTTGCTGTGCCGGTAGATCCGGGCGTCGGGGGTGTCGGCGTAGGACGCGGGCCGGTCCGGGTCGAACCCGTCGAACAGCTCCGCCGGCGTGTAGAGCGACGACCGGTACACCTGGTACGGCACGTCGGGGATGTCCGGGAACACCAGCGCCCCGGCCGCGTCCGCCCGCCGCCGCGTGGGCGCGGACAGCGTGCAACCGAGGAACAGCGCGCCGTCCAGCGGCACCCGCAGGTCCACGTCCGCCAGGTCCAGCCCGACCAGGACGGCTCCCCGCAGGTCGGTCGCGGCGGCGGCGTGTTCGGCGGTGGTGATCGCGGTGCGCACGGGCGCAGCCTACGTCCGCCTAGAAGATCACCGTCTGGTTCCCGTGCACGAGCACGCGGTCCTCCAGGTGCCAGCGCAACCCACGCGCCAGCACGACCTTCTCGATGTCCCGGCCCTTGCGGACCATGTCCGGCACCGAGTCGGTGTGGTCCACGCGGATGACGTCCTGCTCGACGATCGGGCCCTGGTCCAGGTCCGCGGTCACGTAGTGGCAGGTCGCGCCGACCAGCTTCACGCCCCGGCTGTGCGCCTGGTGGTACGGCCGCGCGCCGACGAACGACGGCAGGAAGCTGTGGTGGATGTTCAGCGCCCGGCCCGCCCAGTCCGCGCACAGCTCGGCGGGCAGGATCTGCATGAACCGCGCCAGCACCACGGCGTGCGGCTTGTGCGCGTCCACCAGTTGGCGCAGCTGCGCGAACGCCGCCTGCTTGCCCTCGGGGTCGTTGGCCGGGAACGGCACGTGGTGGAACGGGATGCCGTGCGCCCGCGTGATGCCCGCCAGGTCGGCGTGGTTGCCGATGACCGCCGCCACGTCCACGTCCAGCTCGTGCGACGCGACCCGGCCCAGCAGGTCGTACAGGCAGTGGCCCTCCTTGGACACCAGGATGACCACGCGCTTGCGCTCGCCGGTGTCGCTGATCCGCCAGTTGGCGTTCGCGCCCAGCTCCCGCGCGACCTGCCCGAACCGGGCGCGCAGCTCGTCGGCCCCGAACGGCAGCGAGTCGGCGCGGACCTCCTGGCGGGTGAAGAACCAGTTGGTCGCCGGGTCGGTGTGGTAGGCGGCCTCGACGATCCAGCCGCCGTGCTCGGCCAGGAACGAGGAGATCCGGGCCACGATGCCGGTGCGGTCCGGGCAGCCGAAAGTGATCACATAGCGTCGCTCTACCACGGTCAAGAAGTATTCACGGTCGCGGCAGCGAGTCCAGCAGCGACCTGTCACCCGACACGATGGCACCGCTCGGCCGGCCCCACGCCGCCCGGTAGAGGGCGTCGGCGGTGCCCGCGACGGTGGTGTCCTCGTCGGTCGCGGAATCGGTGGGCGGACCGGTCTCGGGCACCTGGCCGGGGGCGATGCGCAGCTCCCAGGTGCGGCCCGCGTCGGCGGCGTGGAACAGCAGCCGGCCCTCGCGTTCGATCGGGTGCACCTCGGCGGCGCGGACCAGCAGGCGGGTCAGGTACTCGTCCACGCCGTCGGCGGCGAAGTCGGTGTCCCACAGGAGGGTGGGGACCTCGTGGCCGTGGACGGCGTGCTCGGCGTCCAGGCGGTGGATGGCGATCTCGTGGGCCTGGCGGCGGGCCCAGAAGCCGGCCGACCGGGGGCCGACGAACGTCCAGGTCGGGGTGGCCGGGTCCAGGCTGGTCAGGAGGCGTTCCAGGTCGCCGAACCGGTCGTCCCAGAAGGTGAGGAGGTCGTCCCAGTCCGGCGGGCGGGGCGTGGCCTTGGGGCGGGTGCCGTCGGCGGGGGTGTGCAGGGCGTTCAGGGCCCAGGTGTGGACGCCCGCCAGGTGGTCGACCAGCTTGCGGACGGTCCAGCCGGGGCACGTCGGCACCGGCACGTCGGGGCCGGCGGACTCGACGAGGGCGCGCAGGGCCTGGTACTCGGCGCGGGCGTGCGCGAGGTAGTCGTGGTGCTGCACGCGTCCGAGCCTAGGGCGGTGACCGGCCCGCCGGCTTCTCGGGCAATCGGTGGGTGGGCCGCGGTGGGTGGGCGCGGGTGCTCGAAGGCGCGGGCCGCGGTGGGTGGGCCGCGGTGGGTGGGCGCGGGCGCTCGAAGGCGCGGGCCGCGGTGGGGCGCGCCCGCGTTCCGGGGCGAGCGGGGCCGGGATCAGGGGGTGGGGCTCAGAGCCGGGGGGCGGGGCTCAGGGGCGGACCGACTCCCACGGCACGGTGACCTCGCCCAGTCGCCAGCGCTTGCGGTCGTCCAGCACCGGCCACCGGGCGGTGAGCAGGCGCACCGCCTCCACCCACCGGGCGCGCGGGCCGAACGGGGCGAAGGTCGCGGCGGTGGCCCAGCAGGTGTCCAGTTCGGCGAGCAGGGCGTGGACGCGTTCGCCGGGGACGTTGCGGTGGATCAGCGCCTTGGGCAGGCGTTCGGCCAGGTCGCTCGGGGTGTCGATGTCCTTCGGCAGGCACGACAGGGTGAACGTCCGCGGGCCGTCCGCGGTCAGCGCCACCCACGAGCAGCGGCGGCCGATCTCGTCGCACGTGCCCTCGACCAGGACGCCGCCCGGGGCCAGCCGGCCCACCATCGTGGCCCACGCCTCGGTCGCCTGCTCCTCGGTGTACTGGCGCAGGACGTTGAACGCACGCAGCAGCAGCGGGCGGCGGCCGGCCAGTTCGAAGCCGCCGCGGCGGAACTCCAGGCGGGGCGGGTCGGCCACCGCCTCGCCCGCCGCGACCCGTTCGGCGTCCAGTTCCAGGCCGAGCACGCGGAGGCCCGGGTTGAGGTGGCGCAGCCGGGCCGCCATCTCGACGGTGGTCACGGGGGACGAGCCGTAGCCCAGGTCCACGACAAGGGGATCGTTGGATTGTTGAACGAGTGAACCGTAGGCGTGTTCAACCCAGCGGTCGACGCGGCGGAGGCGGTTCGGGTTGGTGGTGCCCCGGGTCGGCAGGCCGAGCGCGCGGGCCCGGCCCGCCGCTAGGCGCGGTGTGCGAGCCATTCGGCGGTGAACTCGGATTCCTTGTCCAGCAGGAGGGCGACCTGCTCGGCGATCAGCGACTCCAGCTTGCCGCCCATGAGCGGGATGCTCACCTTGACCTGACCCACGAGGGTGAGTTCGCTCCCACCGCCGGCGGCGTCGGCCACGGTGATCGTCCCGTCCAGGCGGCCGGGGACGCCGTTGAGCGTCACCTCGACCGTGCCCGTGTACCCGGCGTCGGTCCACGACTCGGCCCGGTTGATCACGAGGTCCCCGCCGAGCACGCCACGGGCCATCGAGGGCAGCCGGTCCGCGGGCACGCCCTGCTTGAGCTGGTAGGACGTGGTGCCGTCGGTCTTGTCGAACGCGATCAGCGCGGCGCCGGTGCCGCCGAGGACGTCGAGCCGGTCGCGCAGGTAGGTCTCGTCCACGAGGGCGGAGTAGACGTCCGAAGCGGGCCAGCGGGACGTCGTCAGGTGCTCGATGCGGCGTGCCATGCCGCGGAGGCTACCGTTGACGCCCGTGACCACCCCGCTGTCCAGCACCCACGTGCGGCTCGCCGAGCACACCACGCTGCGGCTAGGCGGCCCCGCGGCCCGTTTCGCGCGCGCCACGACGGCCGCCGAGCTGGTCGAGGCCGTGCGCGCGCTGGACGCGTCTGGCGAACCGCTGCTGCTGCTCGGCGGCGGCTCGAACCTGGTGGTGTCCGACGCGGGCTTCGCCGGCACCGTCGTGCAGGTGGCCACCCGCGGTCGCCGCCTGGACCCGTTGGGCGACGGACTCGTGCAGCTCACCGTCGAGGCCGGCGAGGACTGGGACTCGGTGGTGGCCGAGGCCGTGGCGCAGGGCCTGGGCGGGCTGGAGTGCCTGTCCGGCATCCCGGGCCTGGTCGGGGCGACGCCGGTGCAGAACGTCGGCGCGTACGGCGTCGAGATCGCGCAGGTGCTGACGTCGGTGGACCTCCTGGACCGCCGCACCGGCCGCGTCCACCAGGTCCCGGCGCACGACCTGGGGCTGGCGTACCGGACGAGCGTGCTGAAGGGCACCGACCACGCGGTGGTGCTGCGGGCGCGGTTCGCCCTGACCTCCGGTGGGCAGTCCGCGCCGATCCGGTACGCGGAACTGGCGCGCGTGCTGGGCGTGGCGCAGGGCGACCGGGTGCCCGCCGACGCGGCCCGCAAGGCGGTCCTGGACCTGCGGCGCGGCAAGGGCATGGTGCTCGACCCGGCCGACCACGACACGTGGAGCGCGGGGTCGTTCTTCACCAACCCGGTGCTGGACGGCTCGACGCTGAGCGGGGTGCTGATCCGGATCGCCGAGCGGTTGGGCAGGCACGTGGACGTGCCGACCTACCCGGGCGGGCCGGGCACGAGCAAGCTGTCGGCGGCGTGGCTGATCGAGCGGGCGGGCTTCACCCGGGGCCACCGCGGTCCGGGCGGCCGGGTGGCGCTGTCCGGCAAGCACACCCTGGCCCTGACCAACCGCGGCGGCGCGACCACCGAGGACCTGCTGGACCTGGCGCGCGAGGTGCGCGACGGCGTCCGAACGGCCTTCGGCGTGGAACTCCACCCGGAACCGGTCCTGGTCGGCTGCACCCTCTGACCAACCCCCGCCGCCGAACACGCCACCCCACCACCGCGCCGCTAGCCGGGCTCGCCGGCCGCCTCACCACTCGCCGCCGCGCCGGCCGCCGCCGGCCGAACCGGGGCTCGCCGGCCGCACCCGCCGCGGTCGCCGCCGAACGGCCGAACGGGTGACCAAGTGTGACGAAACCTCACCCCGCGCGTTTCATGGAAGCAGGGTTTCCCTGTGGGAGGTCGTCATGGCGGGCGGCGGGCGTGGGGTGGTGTCGGCCATCAAGCGGTTGGTCGAGGGTGACTTCCTCAGTCGGCCCGGGGTGGTCGGTGTGGACGTCGGGGAGAAGGTCGTCGGCGGGCGCGGGACGGGTGTTCCCGCCGTGCTCGTCTTCGTGCGGAAGAAGCACGCCGCCGCGCAGTTCACCATCCCGTCCGAAGTCCTCGGCGTGCCAACGGATGTCGTCGAGGACGTGTTCCACCCGCACCACACCCTCGCCTCCCCGGAAGGGGTGAGCGGGGCCGAGCGGCACGACGTGTTGGCGGGTGGCATCGGGATCGGGCCGAGCCGCGCGATCCGGTTCGTGCCGCCGGACGTGCCCGAGGCCGACGACTACCTGGTCGCGGGCACCCTCGGCGCGCTGGTCACACCCCGGAACCGGCGGCGCACCATGGCGTTGACCGCCTTCCACGTGGCCTGCGTGGACGACGCCTGGGCGGTCGGCGACCCGATGGTGCACCCCTCCCGCGTCGACGGCGGCCACCCCTACCGCGACCAGATCGGCGTGCTCGCCCGCGCGGCGCTGGCCGGGAGTGTGGACGCCGCCGCGATCCTGCTCACCACACCCCGCGTGCGGCCCGAGGTGTTCGGCGTCGGACCGGTCGCCGGGCCGGGCAGGGCGGAGGTCGGTCAACGGGTGCGCAAGCGCGGCCGGACCACCGCCCTGACGGAAGGCGTGGTCGCCTCCACCGACGCCACGATCACGCTCGACTTCGGCGCGGGCCTGGGCGTGCGGACCCTGCAACACCAGATCCGCGTGGAAGGACCGTTCGCCGACCACGGCGACTCGGGCGCGGTGCTGCTGGACGACGACAACCGGGTGGTCGGCCTCTACTGCGGCGGCAGCGGGAAGCGCGGCTTCGCCAACCCGATCGCCGACGTCCTCGACCAGCTCGACGTGGACCTGATCGCGCCGAACCCGGCGGGAGGGTCCACTTAGGACCGGTGCACCCGGGTCGCGGACGCCTGCGCCCGCGGCTTCATGACGATCTGGTCCAGGTTCACGTGCGACGGCCGGGTCACGGCGAACGCGATCACGTCCGCCACGTCGTCCGCGGTCAGCGGCTCGACCCCGGCGTACACCGCCGCCGCCCGCTCCGCGTCGCCCGCGAACCGGTTGACCGAGAAGTCGGTCTCCACCATGCCCGGCAGCACCTCGGTGATCCGCACCGGCTGCCCGAGCAGCTCGCCGCGCAACGTCCGGTGCAGCGCCGACTGGGCGTGCTTCGCCGACGTGTACCCCGAGCCGTTGTCGTAGGCCTCGTACGCGGCGACGGACGTCACCGTCACGATGTGCCCGTCACCGGACTCGACCAGCTTCGGCAGCAGGCCCTTGGTGACCCGCAGGGTGCCCAGGACGTTGGTCTCCCACATCCAGCGCCAGTCGTCCTCGTCCGCCGACGCCACGGGGTCCAGCCCCCGCGCGCCGCCGGCGTTGTTGACGAGCACCCGCGCGGACGGGACGGCGTCCAGGAAGGCGGCGACGGACTCGGCCGAGGTCACGTCCAGCTCCAGGGCCGTGCCGTCGACATCGTCCGCGATAGTCTTGAGGAGGTCGAGCCGCCGGGCGCCCAGCACGACGTGGAAGCCCTCGGCGGCGAGCCTGCGCGCGGTGGCTTCGCCGATTCCCGCGCTGGCTCCGGTGACTACTGCGATGGGACGGGTCACAGCGGTGATCCTAGGGTTGTGACGCGAGTCACCTGCACCGAAAGCCGCGGTGGGCGTCCTTTCGTTCGGGAGGTCGAAGTGCGCAAGAGAGTCACGGCCCTGCTGATGGCGGGTCTGGTGCTGGCCGGGTGCTCCGCCGAGGTCGAGCCCGGTTCGGCGAAGCCGGAGGGCGGCGACAGGCCCCCGGTGGCGAAGTTCACCACCGCGCCCGCCGACGGCGCGACCGACGTGCCGGTCAACCAGCCGGTCAAGGTCACCGTCGCCGAGGGCGCCATCGACCAGGTCACGCTGACCAACGCCGAGGGCAAGGCCGTCGAGGGCAAGGTCGCCGAGGACAAGAAGTCCTGGTCCAACACCGAGCCGCTGGGCTACGGCAAGAGCTACACCTACGCCGGCCGGGCGACCGGCACCGACGGCAAGAAGGTCGAGCTGAAGGGCGCGTTCACCACGCTCACCCCGGCCGCGCAGGTCCGCGCCACCCTGTTCCCCGGCGACGACCAGACCGTCGGCGTCGCCGTCCCGATCATGGTCAAGTTCGAGGCGGACGTGACCGACCGCGCCAGCGCCGAGAAGGCCCTGACCGTCACCAACTCCGCCAACGTCAAGGGCAGCTGGGCCTGGCTGAACTCCCGCGAGGTGCACTACCGGCCGGAGACGTACTGGCCCGCCAACACCAAGGTGCACGTCGAGGCCAAGCTCTACGGCGTGCCCTACGGCGGCGGCGCGTACGGCAAGGCCGACGTCACCAGCGACTTCACCATCGGCCGCAACCAGGTCGTGAAGATCCACACGCCGTCGCACCAGCTCGTGGTGGAGCGCGACGGCCAGCAGGTGGCCAGCTACCCGGCCTCCTTCGGCCGGGACGCGGACGCGGAGCTGACCACCCCGAACGGCACGTTCGTGGTGATGCAGAAGGACCCGCAGTTCAGCTTCGACAACCCGCGCTACGGCTACACCAACGTGCTGAAGAAGTGGGCCGTCCGCTTCTCCAACCACGGCGAGTTCATCCACGAGAACAACGACAACGCCGCCAACATCGGCCGCGCGAACACCTCCCACGGCTGCGCGAACCTGTTGGAGGCCGACGCCAAGGCGTACTACGACAGCGCCCTGGTGGGCGACCCGGTGGAGGTCACCGGCTCGATCACCACGCTGCCCGCGCAGTACGACTGGTACGACTGGCAGATCCCGTGGGCGCAGTGGCAGACGATGTCCGCGCTCTAGAACGACCGGGAAGGCCCGGTGGCTCACGACGAGCCACCGGGCCTTTCGCTCATCCGGTGAACTCGTACCGGTGGACCTCCGCGCCGGCGTCGACGAGCGTGAAGCCCGCCTTCACCAGCACGCGGACCGACGCGGGGTTGGCCGGCTCGACGCCCGCGTGGACGACGGTCACGTCCGGCGCGGACAGGGCGTGCGCCGCCAGCGCTCGGGTCGCCTCGGTGGCGTACCCGAGGCCCCGGCGTGACGGAACGACCCCGTAGCCGATCTCCAGGCGGCCGTCGACCGGCGGCCGGAACAGGCCGATCGAGCCGACGACCAGGCCGGTGGCGCGTTCGACGAGCAGGCGGTGGCCGAACTCGCCCCGCCAGTCCGGCCGGTGGGCGAGCAGGCCCGCGATGACGCGGTCGCCCTCGGCGGGGAAGTCCTCCGCCCAGTGGTCCGGGTGGGCGCCCGCCGCGACGGCGGCCAGGTCGGCGTCGGTCCACGCGGGCAGGGCGAGGCGATCAGTGGTGATCAAGGATGTGCTCCGGGTTCTTCGAAAGGAGCGCGCTCAGGCGCGCGCCCACTGGCTGAGGGCAGGCTGAAGACGGCTGCGGGCAGCCATATTCACCAGCTCCTCCGCTCTCGAAGATCCACTTCACCGCCACGCTACCAGAACCGGGTGTGACGTCGGATCGCATCGGGAAGCGATGGGGTCATCCCAGCGTTGACCTACGTCGTGCTGACTTCTCTCCTCACCGCCGAGGGCGTGCGGCTCGCCGTCCGGCAGGGCGGGACCGAAGGCCCGGCGGTGGTGCTGGTGCACGGCTGGGCGCAGTCCGGGGAGGTGTGGTCGCACCAGCTCGCCGACCCGTCCTTCCGCGCGTACGCCCCCGACCTGCGCGGACACGGCGCGTCGGACGCCCCCGCGGACGGTTACGGCGACTCGGCGGCGTGGGCGGCCGACCTGCGGGCCGTGCTGGACCACACCGGTCCGGCGGTGCTGGTCGGCTGGTCGTACGGGGGTCTGGTGATCGCCGACTACCTGCGCGCGCACGGCACGGCCGACGTGCGGGGGCTGGTGCTGGTGGGCGCCGTCACCGAGATCGGTCGCGGCCGACCGGGTGGTGCGACCGGGCCCGCGATGCGCGCGGCGCTGCCCGCCGCGCTGGCCGAGGACCCGGCGGTCGCGGTGCCCGCGCTGGCGGCGTTCTACGAGCGCCAGGGGCGGTTCGACGGGCCGACCCGGCAGTGGATGCTCGGGACGGCCCTGCGGGTGCCCGCGCGGGTGCGCGGGGCGCTGTTCCGGCGCGACGTGGACTCCGCCGAGGTGCTGCGGGCCGTGGACAAGCCGACACTGGTGGTGCACGGCACCGCCGACGAGGTGGTGGACCCGGCCGCCGGGGACTACGCGGCGGCCACGATCCCCGGAGCCGAGTTGCGGCACTACGAGAACACCGGGCACGCGCCGTTCCTGGAGCAGCCGGAGCGGTTCGCCGCCGACCTGACCGCTTTCGTGGCGCGCACCGCGCGCGGCGCGGAGAACGCCGGGGTCGCGCGGTGAAGCGGGTCGCGGTGCTGTCGGTGCACACCTCGCCGCTGGAGCAGCCGGGCACGGGCGACGCGGGCGGCATGAACGTCTACATCGTGCAGACCGCGGTCCGGATGGCCCGGCGCGGCGTCGAGGTCGAGATCTTCACCCGCGCCACCTCCTCGGACCTGCCGCCGGTCGCCGAACTCGCGCCGGGCGTGACCGTGCGGCACGTCGTCGCCGGGCCGTTCGAGGGCCTGGGCAAGGAGGAGCTGCCCGGCCAGCTGTGCGCGTTCACCGCGGGCGTGCTGCGCGCCGAGGCCCGCCACGACCCCGGCCACTACGACGCCGTCCACTCGCACTACTGGCTGTCCGGCCAGGTCGGGTGGCTGGCGCGGGAGCGCTGGGGCGTGCCGCTGGTGCACACCGCGCACACCCTGGCCAAGGTCAAGAACGCGAACCTGGCCTCCTGCGACACCCCCGAGCCCCGGATGCGGGTGATCGGCGAGGAGCAGGTGGTCGCCGAGGCGGACCTGCTGGTCGCCAACACCGACGTCGAGGCGGGCGAGCTGATCAAGCTCTACGACGCCGACCCGGCCAAGGTCGCGGTCGTGCCGCCCGGCGTGGACCTCGACCGGTTCACGCCCGGCGACCGCGAGGCGGCGCGGGCGGCGCTGGGCCTGCGGCCGGACGCCGTGGTGCTCGCGTTCGTCGGCCGCATCCAGCCGTTGAAGGCCCCGGACGTGCTGCTCAAGGCCGCCGCCGACCTGCTGGCGCGGGAACCCGGCGTCCGGGACCGCCTGGTCGTGCTGGTCGTGGGCGGGCCGTCCGGGTCGGGCATGAAGACCCCCGAGGACCTCAAGCTGCTCGCCGGCGAACTGGGCATCTCGGACGTCGTGCGGTTCCTGCCGCCGCAGGGCGGCGCGGCGCTGGCCCGCGTGTACCGGGCGGCGGACGTGGTGGCCGTGCCCAGCCACAACGAGTCGTTCGGGCTGGTGGCGCTGGAGGCGCAGGCGTGCGGCACGCCCGTGGTCGCGGCGGCGGTCGGCGGGTTGCCGGTGGCCGTGCGCGACGGCGTGTCCGGGTTGCTGGTCGCGGGCCACGAGCCCGCCGCGTGGGGGCGGACGCTGGCGCAGGTCGTGCTGCACCCCGCGTTCCGGGAGGAGCTGGCGAGCAACGCCGTGGGCCACGCCCGCCGGTTCTCCTGGGACCGCACGACTGATTCACTTCTCGCCGGGTACGCCCAAGCCCGGGACCTGTTCCGCGAGGAGGTGTTCGCTTGAGCCTGGACGAGACCATCGCGTCCGCTTTGGACGACCGGGAACTGGTCTACCGGCACGACCAGCCCGGCAAGTTCTTCGTGACCCTGCCCGGCACGAAGAAGCTGCAGACCAACTGCTGGCTGGTCGTCGGCCGGCACGCCCTGGTCGTCGAGGCGTTCGTGTGCCGCAACCCGGACGAGGCGCACGAGGACGTGTTCCGCTTCCTGTTGCGCCGCAACGCCAAGCTCTACGGCGTGCACTACACGATCGACACCCGCGGCGACATCTACCTGGTGGGGCGGATGGCCCTGCACGCGGTGACGCCGGAGGAGCTGGACCGGGTGCTCGGGCAGGTGGTGGAGGCCGCGGACGGCGACTTCAACACGTTGCTGGAGATCGGGTTCAAGGGCGCGATCCAGCGGGAGTGGGACTGGCGGGTCTCGCGCGGGGAGTCCCTGGCGAACCTGAAGGCCTTCCAACACCTGGTGTCCGAATCGTGATCGCGTGAGGCGCAACTGACCTTCGCCGGTGTTCCGTCTGCCGGGTGACGCAAGCCACCCAGGGAGGGGACATGGGCAGACGCACGGGGTTCGCCATAGCGGCGTTAGCGGTCTTGGCACTGGCCGGGTGTTCGGCGGAGTCGGGCATGACCACCAGCGGGGAGGCCGGTGACGCCCGGCTGGCCGCGCCCACGCCGCAGCAGGGCGCGCTCACGCCGCAGCAGGGCGCGCCGACGCCGCAGCAGGGCAAGCCGGGTGAGCCCGCCAAGGGCGAGGCGCAGAACACCGGCGCGGTGCGGCAGGAGCGGCAGCTCGTGCGGACCGCCTCGGTGGAGCTGCGGGCCGGGGACGTGACCGCGGTCCTGGGCCAGGTCAAGGAGTTCGCCCTGGCCAAGGGCGGCTACCCGGCGCAGGAGAACGCGACGAGGACCCAGGGCACGGTGACCCTGCGGGTGCCCGGCGACCGCCTCGACGCCGTGCTCAAGGACTTCGAGACCTTGCCCGACACCGAGGTGGCGCGGCGCGACCTGAAGAGCGAGGACGTCACCGAGCAGGTCGTGGACGTCGAGGCGCGGCTGGCCAACCAGCGGGCCAGCGTCGAACGGGTGCGCGGCCTGCTCGAACGGGCCGGCAGCACCTCGGAGATCACCACGATCGAGGCCGAGCTGACCAAGCGGCAGTCCGAGCTGGAGTCGCTCCAGCGCCGGTACGACACGCTCAAGGGCCAGGTCGCCATGTCGACGTTGACGGTCACCGTGAACCAGAAGACCGCACCGCCGGCGATGCCGAAGGAGGAGGACCCGACGTTCCTCAGCGCGTTCGGCGGCGGCTGGGACGCGCTGGTCGGCGCGGTGTCGTGGCTGCTCGTCGTGCTCGGGGCGGTGCTGCCGTTCGTCGTGGTGCTCGGCGTGCCCGCGGTCGCCTACCTGGCGTGGCGGCGTTCGCGCCGGACGTTGGTCACCCGGAAGAGCGTCTCCTGACCCGACGCCCACGGAGAGTGCGCATGCGCGTGGAGCGCGGGGCGGCTTGGGAGAGAGGGGGAGTCGCGAGCTCAAGCCGCCCCGCGTCAGTCCCCGCTACCTGGGGATCCGGGCGGGGGGAGCCCGATGATCCCAGCGGGCCGCGGTTCGACGGGGGGATGGCGAACCGCGGTGGCGCCGAACGAGTCGTCGGAGTGCGTGGGAGCCGACCCGTTGGGCCCTGCCAACTTGGCAGATCGCCGGCGATCACCACAAGACCTCGCGTTACTCCATTCGAGTGTTCTTAGCCGAGTTAAGTAACGTCTCCGTGACCAGGTGCGTGCCTTGACCCGGCTTGTGCCGTGGCTCACGATGGCGGGATCGCAGTTACTTACGAGTAGTGGGGTCGCCGCATGGTCTTCCGCAGTCCATTCCCCGATGTCGAGGTCCCGGACGTCTCGTTGCACGAGCTGTTGTTCGCCGACCTCGGCGACCGCGCCGACCGGGTGGCCCTGGTCGACGGCTCGTCGGGAGCCTCCCTCACCTACCGGCAGCTCGCGGGTGCGGTCGACCGGCTCGCGGCGGCGCTCGCCGAGCGGGGGATCGGCAAGGGCGACGTGGTCGGCATCCTCAGCCCCAACACCCCGTACTACGCGGTCGTCTTCCACGGCATCCTCCGCGCCGGCGCGACCGCGACCACGATCAACGCCCTCTACACCGCCGACGAGGTCGCGCACCAGCTCGCCGACGCGGGCGCGAAGATGCTGTTCACGGTGTCCGTGCTGCTCCCGAACGCCGCCGCGGGCGCGGCGAAGGCGGGCGTGACCGACGTCGTCGTGCTCGACCGGGCCGAGGGCTACCCGAACCTCACCGAGCTGCTCGCCTCGACCGGCCCGGCGCCCGAGGTGGCGGTGGACCCCGAGGACCTCGCCGTCCTGCCGTACTCGTCGGGCACCACCGGCAGGGCCAAGGGCGTGATGCTGACCCACCGCAACCTGGTGGCCAACATCGTCCAGTGCCAGCCGCTGCTCAAGGTGGACGGGCAGACCCGCATCCTGGCCGTGCTGCCGTTCTTCCACATCTACGGCATGCAGGTGCTGATGAACAACGGCCTGTACGTCGGCGCGACCGTCGTGACCATGCCGAAGTTCGACCTGCCGGAGTTCCTGCGGGTCATCCAGGACCACCGCACCAACCGCGTCTACATCGCGCCGCCGGTGGCCGTGGCGCTGGCCAAGCACCCGCTGGTCGACCAGTACGACCTGTCCGCGATCGACACGATCTTCTCCGGCGCCGCGCCGCTGGACGTCGACCTCGCCGCCGCGGTGGCCAAGCGGCTGGGCTGCCGGGTGTCGCAGGGCTACGGCATGACCGAGATGAGCCCGGTCAGCCACGCCATCCCGGACGGGCGCGACGACATCTCCGTCGGCACGGTCGGCGTGATCGCGCCCAACATGGAGTGCCGGTTCGTGGACCCGGCGACCGGGGAGGACGTGGGCGTCGGCGAGCGCGGCGAGCTGTGGTGCCGCGGCCCGAACGTCATGAAGGGCTACCTCAACAACCCCGACGCGACCGCGGTCACCCTGGACGACGAGGGCTGGCTGCACACCGGCGACGTCGGCGTGATCGACGAGAACGGCCTGGTCAGCATCGTGGACCGGGTCAAGGAGCTGATCAAGTACAAGGGCTACCAGGTGCCGCCGGCGGAACTGGAGGCGCTGCTGCTGACCCACGAGGAGATCGCGGACGCGGCCGTCGTGGGCGTGCGCGACGAGGAGGGCGAGGAGGTGCCCAAGGCGTTCGTCGTGCTCCAGCCGGGGTCGTCGCTGGACGCGACCGGCGTGATGGACTTCGTGGCCGCCCAGGTCGCCCCGCACAAGAAGGTGCGGGTGGTGGAGTTCATCGAGGCGATCCCGAAGTCGGCGTCCGGCAAGATCCTCCGCAAGGACCTGCGGGCGCGCGAGAACGCCTGACCCGCGCCCGACCGCGGGCCCTTCGACCCGCGAGCCCATCGACCGCGGGCCCTTCGACCCGCGAGCCCATCGACCGCGGGCCCCTCGACCCGCGAGCCCATCGACCGCGGGCCCCTCGGGCGGGTGAGTCGTCCGAGGGGCTTCGTCGTCGGGCCGTCCCGCGGCGCGGGGTTCGGGCGTACGGTGAGCGCGTGACCGATGAACGCGATCGGGTGGTCTACGAGCGGGACCGGGCCGCGGCCGAGCGGGACCGGGTCGCCGACGAGCGCGATCGCGCCGCGGACGAGCGGGACCGGGTCGCCGACCAGCGTGACGAGGTCGCCGACGAGCGCGAGCAGGCCGCCGACCTGCGTGACCAGGTGGCCGACCAGCGCGACCGGGCGGCCGACGAGCGCGACCGGGCGGCCGACCGGCGCGAGGAGGGCGCGGACCTGCGGGAGGACCGGCTCCGGCGGCGGGCGGACGACGTCGCCCGGCTCTCGCCCCACCGCGGGCGCGACCAGTTGGACCGCAGCGCCGAAGCTCTCCGGTTGGCCCAGGACGCGATCGGCCGCTCCCAGGCCCGGCTGGACCGGGCCGCCGCCGCCCTCGACTCCTCCGCCCGGCGCGCCCAGCGCGAGCAGGCCGAGGTGGACCGCGAGGTCCGGCGCAGCGAGCAGGGTCTGGGCGAACAGCCCTAGAACGCGGCGACGGCCTCGATCTCGACCAGGTAGGCGGGGTTCGCGAGGCCGGACACGATCTGCACCGTGATCGCCGGCGGGTTCGCGCGCCCGGCCCAGACCTGCTGGAACGCGCCGAAGCCCGGACCGATGTGGGCGCGGTCGGTGGTGATGATCGTCCACTTCACGACGTTCTCCAGCGTGCCGCCGGCGGCTTCGAGGACCGCTTCCAGGTTGCGGAACGCCTGGACGGACTGGGCGAAGGCGTCGTCCCCGACGACCTGGCCGTGCTGGTCCACCCCGTTCTGGCCGCCGATGAAGAGCAGCGAACCGGGGCCCTCCACCTTGACCGCCTGGCTGAAGGCCGGGTTGGAGTGCAGTGCGGGTGGGTTGAGATGCGTGACGCTCGACATGGCACCAGTTATAGTGGTGCCATGTCGGTGAGTCAACGGATCCCCCATGACCAGCGCCGTCGGTTCCGCACCGGTCGGCCCTGCCTGGACTTCACGCACACCGGTGGCGACGGCCCTTACGCGGTGTGGGAGTTGCTGCACACGCCCGACGACGTGGCGCTGTACGTGGGCGGGCTGCTCGACGTGGAGTTGACCGTGGCCGACGCCGACGTGGCCGCGCTGAAACCGCTGCGCACCGCCCTCACCAACGCCGCCCGCGGCGCGGCGCGGGGGATCCCGCCCGCGGACGCCGACGTGGACGTGATCAACGCCGTGGCCGCGGACCCGCCGCTCGTCCCGCGCCTGGCGGACGGCCGGGTCGTGCTCACACCGGGCACGCTCCCGCAGGCCCTGTCCACGCTCGCCCGGGACGCGATCGACCTGTTCTCCTCCCCGCTGCGCGACCGCGTCCGGGTGTGCGCGGCCGAGGACTGCGGGTTGCTGTTCGTGGACGCGTCGAGGCCCGGCCTGCGCAGGTGGTGCTCCATGGAGCGCTGCGGAGACCGGGCCAAGAAGCGCAAGGCCCGCGCGGGCGGTTAGCGGAAGGAGGCCGCGTTCTCGGCCGCCCACACGGCGAAGCCGCGCGGCGGGCGGCCCAGCACGTCCTGGACCACCGGCGACACGCGGGTCGCGGCGGCGGGCGGGTGGCCGTGCCAGTCCAGCAGGAACTCGGCCATCTCGGCGTCCATCCCGCCGGCCAGGTACCGGTCCAGCGCCTGCCGCCGGGTCAGTTCGTCGAAGGTGAACCGCTGCCCGACGGCGTCCCCGAGGATCCGCAGCTTGTCCCGTGGCGACAGCACTTCCGGCCCGGTGACCGGGTAACGCCGACCGCCGTGGCCCCCGGACGCCAGCACGGCCGCCGACACCGCGCCGACGTCGGCCTCGTCCACCCCGGCGGTCGGCACGTCCGCGAACGGCTCGTCCAGCACGCCGCTCGTGCGCAGCCGTTCGGCCCAGGTGAACGTGTTGGCGTAGAAGTCCGTCGCCTCCAGGACCGTCCACTCCAGACCGGAGGTCGCGACCGCCTGCTCGACCGGACCCCAGAACCCGTTCCACAGCACCGAGACCCGCCGCACGCCGGCCTCGGTCGCCAACCGGACGATCTCCGGCCCGGTGGTCAGCGTGGCGTAGTCGTCGCCGCCGACCGTGAGCAGGTGGACGCCGGTCACGCCCTTGAACGCCGTCTCCAGCGTCTCCGGCCGGGTCAGGTCCCCCTCGACGACCTCGACCCCCGTCAACCCGGCCCGCCGGGCGTCCCGCGTCAGCGCGCGCACCGGGTGTCCCCCGCGCCGCAGGTGCGCGACCACCTCACGGCCCGCCTTACCGGTCGCGCCGGTCACCAGAAAAGTCATGCTCCCGACGCTAGGATCTCCACCAAACTAGAGGTCAACTGCAACGATCCAGCGTCGGCTGTCACAGCGGATGCGACCCGCGACCGGTCATCTGGCAGGCTTGCGGCCATGGCTGTCGGAACCCTGGTGCTGCTCCGCCACGGCGAGAGCGTCTGGAACGCGGAGAACCTGTTCACCGGCTGGGTGGACGTCCCCCTGTCCGAGAAGGGCGTGCGGGAGGCGCAGCGCGGCGGCGTGCTGCTGCGCGAGGCGAACCTGCTGCCGGAGGTCGTGCACACGTCCCTGCTGCGCCGTGCCATCTCCACGGCCAACCTGGCCCTGGACGCGGCCGACCGGCACTGGATCCCGGTCAAGCGCGACTGGCGCCTCAACGAGCGCCACTACGGCGCGTTGCAGGGCAAGAACAAGAAGCAGACGCTGGAGGAGTTCGGCGAGGAGCAGTTCATGCTCTGGCGCCGCTCCTACGACACCCCGCCGCCGCCGATCGAGCCGGGCACGGAGTTCAGCCAGGACGCCGACCCGCGCTACGCCGGCCTCGGCCCGGACCTGCCGCTCACCGAGTGCCTGCTCGACGTCGTGAAGCGGATGGTCCCGTACTGGGAGTCCGCCATCGTCCCGGACCTGCGCGCGGGCAAGACGGTCCTGGTCGCCGCCCACGGCAACTCGCTGCGGGCCCTGGTCAAGCACCTCGACGGCATCTCCGACGAGGCCATCGCGGGCCTGAACATCCCCACCGGCATCCCGCTGCGCTACGACCTGGACGAGGACCTGCGCCCGGTCACGCCCGGCGGCACCTACCTCGACCCGGACGCGGCGGCGGACGCCATCAAGGCCGTCGCCAACCAGGGCCGCTAGACCGGGGCCACCCGCTGGACCAGGGCCGCTAGACCAGCCCGAGGTCACGGGCGCGCACCCCGGCTTGGAAGCGGGACGACGCGCCCAACGCGGACATCAGCTCGGCCACGCGGCGGCGGTACGTGCGCACGGACATCCCCAGCGCGCGTGCCGCCGCCTCGTCGGTCCACCCGGCGTTGAGGGCGTCCACCACGCCCGGCACGGCGGCGCGCAGCTCGGCCATCTCCGCCTCGTGCACGGCCAGCTCGGTCCCGCCGCGCCACGCCGCCTCGAACAGCGAGCGCACCCCGTGCACCACCTCGGGCCGGGTGATCACGCTGTAGCTGCGCGCGCCCCGCGACTCGTCGCCGGCCAGGATGGCGACCCGGTCGTCCAGCAGGATCGTCTCGTTGACCTCGTGCGCGCTGACCCGCACGTCCGCGCCGTGCGACGCCATGACCCGCGCGTGCTCGGCCCACGTCGGCTCCAGCATGGTGGACAGCCGGAACAGCTTGCGCACCTTGGACGCCCGCTGCCGGGGCAGGATCTTCGGGTGCGTGCCCATCCACGTGCGCAGGGCGTTGGCCGCGCACGCCAGCTCCGTGGTCGCGGCCTCGAACAGGTGGCCCGCCCGCTCGTACAGCTCCGCCTCGCCCCGCACCACCACGACACCGCTCACCCCCCAAGCTTGGCAGCTAGTTGCCAATCCCGGCGGCGCGGGACCGGCCCGACCACAGTGGACCGGGTGCTGAACCTGAACCGCGTCGGCTACGGCGCCATGCAGCTCACCGGTCCCGGCGTCTACGGCGAGCCCGCCGACCGCGAGAACGCCAAGCGCGTGCTGCGCCGGGCCGTGGAACTCGGCGTCGACCACATCGACACCAGCGACTTCTACGGCCCGCACGTCGTCAACGAGCTGATCCGCGAAGCCCTCCACCCCTACGACGGCCTGACGATCGTCACCAAGGTCGGCTACCGCCGCACCCCGGACAAGAGCTGGGTGCCCGCCCGCACCCCCGATGAGCTGCGCGAAGCCGTCCACGACAACCTGCGCAACCTCAAGGTGGACCGCTTGGACGTGGTCAACCTGCGCGTCGACGGCTCGCACGTGCCCCTCGAAGAGCCCTTCACCGCCCTCGCCGAGCTGCGCGAGCAGGGGCTGATCCGGGACCTGGGCATCAGCAACACCACCCGGCTCGACGAGGCCGAGCGGATCGCGCCGGTCGTGTGCGTCCAGAACCACTACAACATCGCGCACCGCGTGGACGAGGCCACCCTCCGCGAGACGGCCGCCCGCGACATCGCCTACGTCCCGTTCTTCCCGCTCGGCGGCTTCACGCCCCTGCAGAACGAGGTGCTCGACGAGGTCGCCCGGGAGCACGGGGCCACCCCGCGCCAGGTCGCCCTGGCCTGGCTCCTGCACCGCTCACCCACCGTGCTGCTGATCCCCGGCACGTCGTCCGAACGACACCTGGAGGAGAACCTGGCGTCCGCGCGGCTGCGCCTGTCCGAACAGGACCTCACCCGCTTGGACACGATTGGGTGAACGGCGGCTGACCTACCAGAAAACATCGGTGCCAGACGGTGTCGCAGGAGTCACGAACCACGCCTGCGGGCTAGGCCGCACCCGCCCTGACCTGCTTACGATGCCTCCGTGACCGCAACGGGTTACCTCGTCCTGTCGATCGGCGTTCTGCTGATCGGCGGTGCGGCGTTCCTCGTGGGGCGCGCGACCGGGACCAACAAGGCGCAGCGGCCGGCCGGGCTCACCGTCGCCGACCTCATGGCCATGGTGGTCCAGTCCTCCCACGACGGGATCGTCGTCCTCAACGTCTTCGGTGACGTCGTCCTGCACAACCCGCGCGCCGAGGAGCTCGGCGTCGTCCGGAACAACCGGGTCGACGACCGGGCCCGCCGCGCGGCCGAACTCACCCGCCAGACCGGCGAGGTGGTCCACGTGGACGTCTCCCCGCTGGAGGTCAAGGGCCGCCAGCCGGAAGCCGTGCACGCCACCGTCAAGGTGCTGACCGACGGGTTCGTGGTCGTGGAGGCCTCCGACGAGTCGGAGTCGGTCCGGCTGGAGGCCACCCGCCGCGACTTCGTCGCCAACGTCAGCCACGAGCTCAAGACCCCGGTCGGCGCGCTCGCCCTGCTCGCCGAGGCCGTCCTGGACGCCTCCGACGACCAGGAGGAGGTGCGCCGGTTCAGCGCGAAGATCATGCAGGAGGCCACCCGCCTGGGCACCCTGGTCACCGAGCTGATCGCGCTGTCCCGGCTGCAGGGCGCGGAGAAGCTGCCCGAGCTGAACCGGGTCGAGATCGACGTCGTGGTCAGCGAGGCGCTGGGCCGCTCCAAGCTCGCCGCCGAGTCCGCGGGCATCGAGATCACCACCGACGAGCCCAGCGGCCTGGAGGTCGAGGGCGACCGGACTCTCCTGGTCACCGCGTTGAGCAACCTGCTCGACAACGCCGTCGCCTACTCGCCGCCGGGCAGCCCGGTCTCGGTCAGCCGCAAGCTGGTGAACGGGTACGTCGAGATCGCGGTCACCGACCGCGGCATCGGCATCGCCGAGGACCAGCAGACCCGCGTGTTCGAGCGGTTCTACCGCGTGGACAAGGCCCGCTCGCGCGCCACCGGCGGCACCGGCCTCGGCCTCGCGATCGTCAAGCACGTCGCCGCGAACCACGGCGGCGAGGTCAAGCTGTGGAGCCTGCCCGGCACCGGCTCGACCTTCACCCTGCGCATCCCGGCGCACCCCGACCGGGAAGAGCAGACCACCGACCTACCCAAGCCGGAACTCGCTGTCCCTGTGCCGACCAGCGCGGGCAAACCCGGAGGAGAGCTGTGACCAGGGTGCTCATCGTGGAGGACGAGGAGTCCTTCGCCGATCCGCTCGCCTTCCTGCTGCGCAAGGAGGGCTTCACCGCGGCGCTCGCGGCCACCGGCCAGGAGGCGCTGGAGGAGTTCGACCGCAACGGCGCCGACATCGTCCTGCTCGACCTCATGCTGCCCGGCATGAGCGGCACCGACGTGTGCAAGCAGCTGCGCGCCCGCTCCGCCGTCCCCGTGATCATGGTCACGGCCCGGGACAGCGAGATCGACAAGGTCGTCGGCCTGGAACTGGGCGCGGACGACTACGTCACCAAGCCGTACTCGGCGCGCGAGCTGATCGCCCGCATCCGGGCGGTGCTGCGCCGCGGCGGCGAGTCCGAGGAGCTGTTGCCGCAGGTCCTGGAGGCCGGCCCGGTGCGGATGGACGTCGAGCGGCACGTGGTGACCGTCGACGGCGCCGAGGTGAACCTGCCGCTGAAGGAGTTCGACCTCCTGGAGTACCTGCTGCGCAACGTCGGCCGGGTGCTCACCCGCGGGCAGCTCATCGACCGGGTGTGGGGCGCGGACTACGTCGGCGACACCAAAACCCTGGACGTGCACGTCAAGCGGCTGCGCTCGAAGATCGAGCCGGACCCGTCGGCGCCGCGCCACCTGGTGACGGTGCGCGGACTGGGTTACAAGTTCGAGTCCTGACCGCCCCGACCGGGTACGGTGCACGCCGTGCGCCTCGGGGTCCTTGATGTGGGGTCCAACACCGTCCACCTGTTGGTGGTGGACGCTCATCGGGGTGCCCACCCCACGCCGATGAGTTCGGAGAAGTCGGTCCTGCGGCTGGCCGAGCAGCTCGACGGCGACGGCCTGCTCACCAAGGCCGGCGCCGACCGGCTGGTCCGGGCGGTCGCCGCCACCAAGGCCTCCGCGGCCCGGCTGGGCTGCGAGGACCTGATGGCCTTCGCCACCTCGGCGGTCCGCGAGGCGGGCAACTCCGCCGAGGTGCTGGACCGGGTCCGCACCGAGACCGGCGTGGACCTCAAGGTCCTGTCCGGCGAGGACGAGGCCCGCTACACCTTCCTGGCGGTGCGCCGCTGGTACGGGTGGTCCGCGGGCCGCCTGCTGTGCCTGGACATCGGCGGCGGCTCGCTGGAGCTGGCGGTCGGCGTGGACGAGGAGCCCGAGGAGGCGTTCTCGGTGCCGCTGGGCGCGGGTCGGCTGACCCGGACCCGGTTCCACCACGACCCGCCGAGCCGCCAGGAGGTCGCCGAGACCACCGAGTGGCTGGACGACCAGCTCGCGCCGGTCGCGAAGAAGCTGCGCCGGGTCGGCGCGCCGGACCGGGTGGTGGCCACCTCCAAGACGTTCCGCACGCTGGCCCGGCTGACCGGCGCGGCCCCGTCGTCGGCCGGACCGCGCGCCCGCCGGGTGCTCACCCACGCCGGGCTGCGGCAGCTCATCGGGTTCGTCTCCCGGATGTCGGCGAGCGACCTCGCGGAGTTGGAGGGGGTCAGCGCGAGCCGGGCCCACCAGCTCGTGGCGGGCGCCCTGGTGGCGGAGGCCACCATGCGAGCCCTGTCACTCGGTGAGCTGGAGATTTGCCCCTGGGCGCTGCGGGAAGGTGTCATCCTGCGTCGCCTGGACCACACTGATGGCGCAGACCAGGACACCCCCGCGACCCGCACCCGCCGGTCGGGTGACACTGGACGGACTGGCCGCCACGGGGCACGGTGGAGTTGATGAGTCGAGAGAGCGAGTCGGAGCAGACCCAGCGCACGGTCGCGGAGTTGCTCGCCCAGTACGGCGGGGGCTCCGGCGAGGTGTCGCCGCGTCGGCGACGCCGCCGTGCCGAGGACGCCTCGGACACCGCTCCGCAGGCGATCATCGACCGGGTCAACTCGGACAGCGGCCGGCTGCTGCCGGTGCGCGACGACGACCCGCCGCCGACCGGCCGCCGCGCGGCCCCCGAGCAGACCGCCTACACCCCGCCGGTGTCGCCCGAGGCGTTCAACCGGCCCGCGGAGGGGCGCGGGGCCCGGTCCGAGCCGTTCGTGGAGGGCCGCGGCACGCGGTCGGAGCGCGCGGCCCGGTCGGAGCCGCCGTTCGCGCGTGGTGAGCCGGCCGAGCCGCCGTTCGCCCGCGGTGAGCCCGCCGAACCGCCGTTCGCGCGTGGCGAGCCGGCCGAGCCGCCGTTCGCGCGTGGTGAGCCCGCTGAGCCGCGGGGCGCGCGTGGTGAGCCGTTCGCGCCGGTCGAGGGTCGTGGCGCCCGGAGCGCGCCGCCGGTCCCCGAGCCGCCGTTCGCCGCCGACCCAGTGCCCCCGCGCGCGGAGCCGCCGCGCTCGCGCCTGGACGCGGCGTTCAACCGGACCGGTCGCGCCGAACCGCCCCGCCGGGGCGTGCCCGCGCCGACCGAGGCCGAGGAGACCCGCCAGGTACCGCCGATCGTCGACGACTACGTCGACGAGTACGCCGACGACTACCCCGAGCCGCCGCGGCCGGGGCCGCCCGACCCGTCGACCCGGCTCACGCCCGCGCCCGACGCGGCCCGGCTCACCCCGCCG
>NZ_JBEZBW010000113.1:0-24750 GCF_040647305.1 Saccharothrix sp. NPDC042600
CCCGCTACGACAAGACCGCCCACTCCTACATGGCCGCCCTCACCATCGCCAGCCTCATGATCTGGCTCGCCACCAAATAACCAGACACGCCCTAGGCGGGCCTTGGTGCCGGCGTGGTCGTGTAGTTCGCCTAGTGGGCGGTCCTTGCGGACGTATGCGCCGGAGAGCAGGGGCGTGTACGCGACCAGGGTCAGGTTTGGACGGTCGCGTAGGTAGGTCATCAGTTCTGGGCTGAGCAGGCCCTGGTCGCCGTCCTTCGAGCGGCGGCCTGGGAGGTCGGCTCGGGCTCGGAGGTAGGTGTGGTGGTATTGCAGGACCTCGTAGGAGGGCAGGTTGGCGGCGGCGGCCAAGGTGCGCCAGCGTTCCAGGC
This sequence comes from Saccharothrix sp. NPDC042600, assembly GCF_040647305.1. NCBI lineage: Bacteria > Bacillati > Actinomycetota > Actinomycetes > Pseudonocardiales > Pseudonocardiaceae > Saccharothrix > Saccharothrix sp. NPDC042600. The sequence continues at coordinate 371 of NZ_JBEZBW010000113.1, forward strand.
GCCACGACCAGTGGTTGGACGCCCCCAGCATGGCCACCTCGCCGTTCGCCACCAGCTCGGCGAACGCCGTGACGATCTCCTCCTGCGGCACGGTCAGGTCGTCGGTGTGGGCGTAGAGCAGGTCCAGGCGGTCCACGCCCAGGTTTTCCCGGCTGCGCGCCGAGGACGTGCGGATCGCCTCGGGGGTCAGGCCCTCCAGGGTGAAGAAGTCCCGGCCCGGGACCTTCGGCCGGCCGCCGAGCTTGGTGGCGATCACGACCTCGTCGGTGATGCCCCGGCTGCGCCGCCACCGGCCCAGCAGGGCCTCGCTCTCGCCGCCCTGGGTGCCGTTGACCCAGAACGCGTAGTTGTTCGCCGTGTCCAGGAACGTGCCGCCGGCCTCGACGAAACGGTCCAGCACCGCGAAGGACCGCTCCTCGTCGACGACCGTGCCGAACAGCATCGCGCCCAACGCGAGCACGCTGACTTCGCGCTGGTGCCGCGGGTCGGTGCCGATCTTCCGATACTTCATGGTCTCCCCTGTGCGCATGAACGGTCGCCGATCATGGTGCCGGGTTTCCGTCCACGGCCAAAAACAAGTGGTCCAGGCCCACGTACGCGAGGTTCGGGCCCCATTCCACGGCGTTGTCCGCCAGGGCCGCGTGCGGGAAGCGCCGCACGAAGCGCCGGAGCACGGTGGCCGCCTCCAGCCTGGCCAGGGGCGCGCCGACGCAGTAGTGGGCGCCGTGGCCGAAGACCAGGTGGCGGTCGGCTCGTTCGGCGACCGGGGCCAGGTCGTCCAGGTCCGCGTCGAACAGGCCGCCGCCGGCCAGCGAGACCAGGACGAGGTCGCCTTCGGTGAGCGACAGGCCTTCGAACTCGAACGTCTCGGCGACCACCCGGCCGACGTTGCGCAGCGGTGGGCGCCTCTCCAGCACGGACTCCACCAGGGACTCGACCTCGCCCGGCCGGTCGGCCGCCACCCGGTCCCACAGCGCGCGGTCGTCCAGCACCGCCAACAGGCAGGAGCCGATCAGGGACGCGGTGGTCTCCAGGCCGCCGAACAGGATCATCGACCACGTCGCCGTGGTGCGGGCGCGGTCTTCCCCGGTGTCGCGGGGGAAGCCGTCCAGGGCGGGTGACGCGGCGAGGGCCTCGGTCATCTCCAGCATCACCCGGTGGGCGGCTTCGGCGTGGTCGCGGCGGTACATCGCCGCGATGAAGCCCGACAGCGTCTTCGACCACGTGTGCAGCACGGCCGGTTCCTGGGGCACGCCGACGATGTGGCCCATCACCCGCCCGGACACGCCCTCGGCCACGGTCGGCACGGCGTCGTGCGCCGGGTCGGCGGCCAGGCCCTCCAGGCAGGCGTCCACGATCTCCTCGACGCGCCCGGCAAGCGAGCGCGTGAAGGAGGCGGAGAACAGGCGCTGCACGGGTTTGCGCAGCGCCGCGTGCTCCTCGCCGTCGGTGTGCACGAACCACAGGCGCAGGAACTCCGTCAGCGCCCGGTGCTCCCGCCGCGACTCCTCGGTCATGTAGAGCTCGCCCAGCCGCTTGGACGTCTGCGACGAGAACCCCGGGTGGTTGAGCACGACGCGGGCCACGGCCGGGTCGGAGACGACCCAGCACTCCAGCCCGTCGTCCCACTCCATGCCGCGCACGTCGTCGCGGACCGCCCCGGTCACGACTTCGCCGCCTCGATGAGCTTGTTCAGCCCGGCCGGGGTGGGCGCGAGCAGGAAGTCCCGCAGCCGCACGGACACGCCCAGCTCGTCGCGGATCAGCCGGAGCAGCTTCACCGCGCCCATCGAGTTGCCGCCGACGGTGAAGAAGTCGGTCTCGCCGGTCAGCTCGACGGGCTTGTCCAGCACCCGCGCGAACAGCGACGGCGCGGTGCCCAGCGGGTTGGCCGCGGGGGCGGCGACGCGTTGCCCGGCCGGGGCGGCGACGGCGGCCAGCGCGCGGCGGTCCACCTTGCCGTTGCCGGTCACCGGCAGCCGGTCCACCACCGCCCACAACGTGGGCACCATGTAGGCGGGCAGCCGATCGGCGACCAGGTCGCGCAGCTCGTCGGTGCCGACCGGTCCGGCGGGCACGATCGCCGCGAGCAGCCGCTTGTCGGCGCTGTCCCCGTCGGTGACGACCACGGCCGCGTCGCGCACCCGCGGGTCGGTGGTCAGCACGTCGGCGATGGCGGACAGCTCGATGCGGAACCCGCGCAGCTTGACCTGGTCGTCGCGGCGGCCCAGGAAGCGCAGGCGGCCGGCGCGGTCGACGCGCACCAGGTCGCCGGTGCGGTAGAGGCGGTCGGGGACGTCCGGGGAGAAGTGGCCGAACCCGCGCGCCGACTCGGCCTCGTCGTCCACGTACCCGTGCGCCAGGCCCTCGCCGGCGGCGTACAGCTCGCCCACCGCGCCCGGCGGCACGACGCGGTGCCGGCGGTCCAGGACGTGCACGCGCGTGCCGGGCAGCGGGGTGCCGATGGGCAACGGGCCGTCCACGTCCGCCGGGGACGTCACCGAGTGGGTCGTGGTGAACGTGGTGTTCTCGGTGGGGCCGTAGCCGTTGGTCACGACGATGCCGGGGTGGCGTTCCAGCACCCGCGCGACGTGGGCGTGCGGCACCACGTCGCCGCCGGTGACGAGCTGCCGCAACCCGCCCAGCCCGGCCGGCGCGAACTCCTCGACCAGCCGGAACAGGCCCGCGGTGAGCCACGCGACGGTGACGCCGCGCTCCAGCAGGAACCCGCTCAGCTCGCTGGGCGAGGGCAGGCCGGCCGGGTGCACCTCCAGCGCCGCGCCGCCCGCGAGCGGTCCCCACAGCTCCAGCGTGGAGGCGTCGAAGGCCAGCGGGGACAGCCGCAGCACCCGGTCCTCGGGTCCGAAGTGGACGAAATCGGGCTCGTGCACCAGGCGCACGACCGCGCGGTGCGGCACGGCGACGCCCTTGGGCAGGCCGGTCGAGCCGGAGGTGAACGCGATGTAGGCCAGGTCGTCCGGCCCGGTCCCGGTCGGCTCGGCGTCCGACGCTTCCCAGGACGGTTCCCAGGTCGCGCAGACCGGCACGCCCAGGTGGGAAACGTCCTTGGTGGCCAACACGGCCTTCGGCGCGGCCTTGGCCAGGATGTGCCGGACCTGCGCCTCGGGCTGGGCCAGGTCCACGCCGACGTACGCCGCGCCCGCCCACGCGATGCCCAGCACGCCCACGACCTCGGCGATCGACCGGTCCAGCGCGACCAGCACCCGGTCGCCGCGGCCGACGCCCAGTTCCCGCAACCGCCGCGCCTGCTCGGCCGCCGCGCCGGCGAGCTGGGCGTAGGTCAGCTCCAGGTCGCCCTCGCGCACGGCGACGGCGTCCGGGGTGCGTTGCGCGGCTGCGCGGAACAGGCCGTCGGCGGTGGTCGCGGGGAACTCCCGCCGGGTCTGGTTGACCGCGTCGAGCACGGCCCTGCGCTCGGCGGACAGGCAGCGCAGGTCCTCGACCCTGCCGGTGGCCGTGGCCAGTTCCCGCACGGCGGTGGTGTAGTCGTCCAGGAACGCCCGCGCGTCGGCGGTGTCCCACAACGCGGTCGCGAACTCCAGTTGCGCGCCCAGCGTCGGGCGGGAGCGGCCGAACAGCAGCGACAGGTCGAACTGCGCGCCGCCGCCGTGGCCCTCCTCGACGCGCAGCACCACGTCGCCGGCCTCGATCCGCTGCGGCACGAGCTGGTCGTGCATGCCGAAGGACACCTGCACCAGCGGGTGCGCGCTCAGCCCGCGCTCCACGCCCAGCCGGGTGACCAGCTCGTCGAACGGCAGCGCGCCCGCCTCGATGCTGCGCGCCAGGGAGTCCTGCACCGCGCGCAGGTAGTCCGCCGCCGGCGCGTCGTCGTCCACCTCCACCAGCACCGGGACCAGGTTGCCCGCGACCGCGATCAGGTCGGCCAGCTCGGCGGTGTCGCGGCCGTAGAGGGACACGCCGACCAGCAGCCGGTCCACGCCCGTCCACCGGCTCAGCGCGAGGCCGTAGGAGGCCAGGAGCAGGGCGAAGGTCGTGATGCCGAGGTCGTGGGCGCGGGTCTCGGCCAGCGTGGTCAGCTCGGCGTCGAGGTCGAGCGGGATGCGGTCGCCCGCCGGGTCCTGCACGGTCGGGCGGGGCGCGTCGGTGGGCACCTCCAGCACGGTCGGCACGCCGTCGAGGTGCTTGAGCCAGAACTCGGCGAGGCGGTCCCACTCGCCGCTCGCGCGGTCCTGCTCGTGGCGGCGCAGCAACGCTTCCGTGGTGGGCGCGGGCGTCGTCTTGACCGGCTCGCCGGCCTTGAGCGCCCTGTAGTTGGTGAACAGCTCGTCCAGCAGCAGGCCGACCGCCCAGCCGTCGAGCAGGACGTGGTGGGCGACCAGCACGACCGCCTGCCGGTCGGCGCCGGTGACGAACAGGTAGCGCAGCGGGGGCGCGGCGGTGAGGTCGAAGGGGATCCGGCCGTGCTCGGCGGCGGTGGCGCGGACGAACCCCTCGAAGTCCGGGCCGTCGTGGGCGATGTCGAGGATGTCCGGGGTGACCCGGTCCAGCACGACCGGCTTGACCTCGCCGTCCTGCTCGCGCAGGAGGGTGCGGAGGGTGGCGTGGCGGTCCGTGGCGGCCTGCGCGGCGCGGGCGAACACCTCGCGGTCCAGGGTGCCGCTGTCCACGTGGGAGGTGAAGACCAGGTTGTAGGTGGAGCCGCCGAGGACGTTCTCGATCAGCCACATGCCGCGCTGCGTCGGGGTCAGCGTCGCCGTCGGCTGCGCGTCGCCGGCCGTGGTGGCGTTGCCTTGGGGGGTGGGGCCGTCGGGGGTGGGGCCGTTGGCGGTGGCGCCGGCGAGGACCGTGGCCAGCGGGGTGGACGACAGCAACTCCGCCACGGACAGCCGCAGCCCGAGCTGTTCCTGGGCCAGCGCGGTCAACCGCATGGCGCGCAGCGAGTCACCGCCCAGCGCGATGAAGCTGCGGTTGGCGAACCCCGCCCTGTCCGTCGCCGGTCCGAGGACCGAGAGCGCGTACTCGTCCAGTGACATGCCGACCTCCGGGTCTTGAGTGGAACTGCTGCCGGGCGAGAACCGCGCGGTCACCCGCGCGGGGAATGCGCCGATAACGGCACCGCGTCACCTCGACGGCAGTGGGCGCGGGAGGAGGAAGTTCCCCGAAGGTGACCGAAAACCCGAGGCCACGAGCCCGTGCGACGGCCGTGTTCCGGTGTACGCGCCATTGCGCAATGTCCCCCAGCGAGTCACGCAACTCCCCCGATGCCAGCGACTCTAAAAGCGTTCTCCGAAGGGTGTCAACACTGCCCGTTCGGCCCGGCGAAGCATTCCCGACAGGCAGGAATTCCACGTGACGGACGAATGTGTGAAAAGTATCCCGTACGGACTCCCGAACATTGTCGAATGCGTTCTCGCGCGAATACCAGGAATGGCCGGCGGGCCTCAACGTCGACCTTCGTGATGGCGCACCCCCAGCGCGGTGTCGATCACCTCCCTGCCGTCCGCCGGCAGCGCATGCGCCGCGGTCCGGCCGGCGGCGGCGAGGTGGGCGTCCACGAGCCGGTTGCCGGCCGCGTGGCCCGCGCCGGTGGGCAGGCCGACCGGGGTGCCGCCGTAGCGCGGGACGGTCTCTTCGTCGTGCACCCAGGCGGTGAAGTCCTGCATCCCGGTCACGTCGAGTCCGGTTAGGACTTTCTCGAACATCGCGTCATCCGTCAGGTGCGGCACACCGATGCGGGCGCGGCCCGTCGCCGGGGGGGTCGGGTACAGGTCGCCCCGTTGTGGACGGTCGGTTGTGCCGCAGGCCACAGCCGCCGGCTGTCACGTCCGACGCCCGCTCCCCGCTCCCTTGTCGTGACCGGACACGGGAAGGAGCGGACGATGCCCAAAGGTGTGATCGTCAAGTCTGTGGTGGTGCTGGGCGCGGTGACGATGCTGGCCGCCGGCGTCTGGGGCCGCGTGGACCCGGCGGGCTTCGCCCGGTTCACCGGTTGGCCCAACCACGAGCACTTCCTGCACGACGCCGGGGTGTTCCAGATCGGGATCGGGCTGATGATGCTGTCGGCGCTGTGGTGGCGGGACGTGATCGCGGTCGTGCTCGCGGGGTTCTGGGTGACCAGCGCCCTGCACGCGCACAACCACGCCGTGGACTTGGACATGGGCGGCAAGCCCACCGACCCGTGGCTGCTCGCGGTCCTGGCGGTGCTGGGGCTGGCGGCATGGGTGGCGCGCGTGCGACACCTCAAGCGCGGCAGGGCCTGAAGTGGTCGCGGTCAACCTCACCGCGCCATGACGGTGAGCGGGCACGTCACAGCGCGGTAACGGTTGGCGCGGCGGGGCCCGGCGCTTCGGTCGCCGATGTTTGCTGTGCGCCATGAACAAGAAGGTCACGTCCGTGCTGCTGGCCCTGGGCTGCGCCGCCTCCCTGGCGGCCTGCTCCAGCAGCGACGACAAGTTCGTCGAGGAGCTGAAGGCCGCCGGCTTCAGCAACATCGGCGAGCCGCGCAGCGAGTCCGACAGCAAGAAGAAGAAGTCCAAGAAGGTCGGCAAGCGGACGGTCAAGACGTCCGACAAGGTCCTTGAGGTGACCGTGCGGGTCAAGGGCTGCGACCTGGAGTTCGAGAAGGTGGCCGGGCAGTCCGGCTACTGGCTGGACGAGCTGCACGTCAACGGGCAGGAGCCGGACTGGCCGGGCTACCCGGAGAACCTGAAGCAGACCGACGTGGTGGCGTTGCTGGCGGACAACCGGCCCAAGCCCGACGGGTTCAAGGACTGCTACAAGCCCAACGAGGCCTGACCCGCACGTGGGGCCGGCGGATCAGCCGCCGGCCAGGAGGAGGGCCGCGTCGATCTCCCCGTGCACTTCGGGGTGGGCGGCCCACCACTTCTCGTAGTGCGGGTTGCGCGGCAGCAGGTCCCGGTAGGCGCGGGCAGCGCACAGGTAGACCTCGTGCGCCCGCCCCGCCGCCGGGCCCTCGTTGCGGGTGGCCAGGAGCAGGTCCACCATCAGCGGCGAGCCCGTGAGCGGGCGGACGGCGACGCCGTCGCGGCTGGGTGAGTGCGGTTGGGCGAAGGCGACCGCGCCGTTGGCCACCAGCGCCCACGCGGTCGAGGCCTCGTTGGCCCGGTGGGTCAGGCGCGGCGTGAAGCCCGCCTCGGCGCACGCGGTGAACACCTGGAGGCGGTTGCCCAGCACGTCCTCCGGCGGCGACACCCAGTCGCGGTCGGCGAGCCGCGCCAGGTCCACCTCGTCGTGCTCGGCCAACGGGTCCCGCTCGGGCAGCGCGATGAACAGCGGCTCGCGCAGCAGCAGCCGGATCTCCAGGCCGCGCAGCTCCCGCCGTTCCATGCCCTCGAACCGGTCCAGCACGGCGAGGTGCAGTTGGCCGGACACCAGCATCTCCACCAGGTCCGAGCCGCTGCGGGTGATCTCGGTGCGCACCTCGGAGCACGGGATGGTCCGCCGCAGGTGCTCGACGAACCGCCCGAAGCTCGACGTCGGCACGCTGCCGACCACCAGCGGGCCCGGCGCGCCGCCGCGGGTGCGTTCCCGGGCCAGGCTGACCAGCTGGTCCACCTCGTCCAGCACCAGCCGGGCCGTGCCGACGACCTGCTTGCCCAGCTCCGTGGCCACGCTGCCGACGGGGGTGCGGTCGAACAGCCGACCGCCCACGATCCGCTCGACGGTCCGCAGCTGCGCCGACATCGCGGGTTGGGTGAGGCCCAGCCGGACCGCGGCCCGGGTGAGGCTGCCCTCCTCGGCGATCGCGCACACCGCGCGCAGGTGACGCAGTTCCAGCTCGGGCATCGCGCTCCTCGGTCCCTGCGGCGGCGGACGAGCCTATGCCGCCGCCCGAGGACCGGTCAACACCGGTTCGTCCTTTGTGGACACTCGACGGCGCACGGCCGTTCCCGCGCACACCACGACGGCGAGCCCGCCCAGCACGGTCGGCCAGGTCAGCTCCTCCCCCAGCAGCCACGCCGCCCACGAGATGGTCAGCACCGGCTGCACCAGCTGCACCTGGCTGACCCGCGCCATCGGCCCGATCGCCAGCCCCCGGTACCAGGCGAAGAACCCCAGGAACATGCTGACCACCGACAGGTACGCGAACGCGGCCCACTCGACCGGCGTCCCCACCGGCGGGTGCCGCACCGCCGACACCGCGGTCAGCACGACCATCACCGGCGCGGACAGCACCAGCGCCCACGACACCGTCTGCCAGGACCCGAGTTCGCGGGAGAGCAGCCCACCCTCGGCGTACCCGATCGCGGCGGCGAGGACCGCGCCGAACAGCAACGCGTCCGACCAGTGCAACCGCCCGAAACCCCCGCCCTGGACCGACGCGAACCCCACCGCGGCCAGCGCGCCCAGGCCGGCGGTGACCCAGAACGACACGGGCGGGCGCTCCCGACCCCGCACGACGGCCATGACCGCGGTCGCCGCCGGCAGCAACGCGATCACCACCGCGCCGTGACTGGCCGGGGACGTGGTCAGCGCGTAGGAGGTGAGCAGCGGGAACCCGGCCACCACACCGCCGGCGACGACAGCCAGCCGCGCCCACTGCCGTCCCGTGGGCCGCCGTTGGCCGGTCAGCGCCAGCGCGCCCGCCGCGAGCACCGCCGCCACGACCGCCCGGCCCGCGCCGATGAACAGCGGCGAGAACGCGCCGACGGCGACGCGGGTGAACGGGACGGTCAACGAGAACGCCGCCACGCCGAGCAGTCCCCACCACGGACCGGTGGATAGCGGTGTCGTTCGACTCAGAGTAGCGCTACTGTTCCCTGACATGTCCAACGATAGCACCGGGCGGATCGTCGCCGGCCTGCGCGCGTGGATCGCCCAGGCGCCGCCGGGCGCGCGGGTGCCGTCCACGCGGACGCTGGTGGCCGAGTACGGGGCGAGCCCGGTGACCGTCCAGAAGGCGCTGCGCGCGCTGGGCGCGTCGGGCCTGGTGGAGACCAGGCCGGGGGTGGGGACGTTCGTCCGTGCGGCGCGCACCGCCCGTCCGCCGGACTTCGGTTGGCAGACCGGGGCTCTGCGCGCGCCGCACGCCCGCGTCCCGACCCGGTCGGCCGCGCTGCGGACCGGCCCGGCCGACGCCATCGCCCTGCACTCCGGCTACCCGGACCGCGCCCTGCTGCCCGAACGGCTGGTCCGCGCCGCGCTCGCGCGCGCCGCCCGGGGCGAGGCGGCGCTGGCCCGGTCCGACACCGCCGGGCACCCCGAGCTGCGGGCGTGGTTCGCGACCGAACTGGGTGCCGCCGCTCCGGGCGGGGTCACGCCGCCCGCGGCGCGCGACGTCGTCGTGCTGCCCGGCAGCCAGAGCGGTCTGAGCTCGGTCTTCCGCGCCCTGGCGGGGTTCGGCCAGCCGGTGTTGGTGGAGTCGCCGACCTACTGGGGCGCGATCCTGGCCGCCGCGCAGGCGGGTGTGCGGGTGGTGCCGGTGCCCGGCGGGCCGGCCGGGCCGGACCCGGAGGAGCTGGCGCGGGCGTTCGAGGAGACCGGGGCGCGGCTGTTCTACGCGCAGCCGAACTACGCCAACCCGACCGGCGTCCAGTGGTCGCCCGAGGTGGCCGCGCGGGTCCTGGACGTGGTCCGGGCGCACGCGGCGTTCCTGGTGGAGGACGACTGGGCGCACGACTTCGGCATCGACACCACGGCGCGGCCGGTCGCGGCGCACGACGACGCCGGCCACGTGGTGTACCTGCGGTCGTTGACCAAGAACGTGTCGCCGTCGATCCGGGTGGCCGCCGTGGTCGCCCGGGGGCCGGCGCGCGACCGCATCCTGGCCGACCGGGGCGCGCAGTCCCTGTACGTGAGCGGGTTCCTGCAGGCAGCCGCCCTGGACGTGGTCACGAACCCGGGGTGGCGCACCCACCTGCGGTCGTTGCGGCACCAGTTGCGGGCCCGGCGCGACCTGATGGTGGAGAGCCTGGCCGCGCACGTGCCGCGGGCGCACCTGGACCACGTGCCGCCCGGCGGCCTGAACGTGTGGGTGCGGGTGCCCGACGGGACCGACCTGGACCGGTTGAGCGCCGACTGCGAGGCGGCGGGTGTGCTGATCGCGGCGGGCACGGAGTGGTTCCCGGCGGAACCGTCGGGGAGTTACCTCCGCCTGAACTTCGCGGGACCCGACCCGGAACGATTTCCCGATGGCGCCCGGGTGATCGGTCGGGCGCTTTCACGATTGTGACGCCGCGAGGGCCCCGGTGCCTACCCGGGACCCTCGGCGGTCAAACTCCGTCAGATGTTCCACACTTCTCCGGCGGTCGCCGCGAAGACGCAGTGATTGCCGTAGGTGCTCTTGTACTTGACCGGCTTGTCGCCGTACCAGCCCACCGCGCGGACGGTGACCGGCGCGTACTCCAACGTGCACGCGACGCCGCTGTCCTGGTCGGTCGCGCTCAGGTCGCCGCCGGCGGCGGCCAGCTCCGCGCACGCCGCGACGGGGTCGTTGTGCCTGCCACCCGCGGGGTCGCAGGTCAGGTAGCCGAAGCGCGTGCCGGAGTGCACGGGGTCGGCGTCGGAGAAGCTCACGCTCAACAGCAGCCGCACGCCCGGTGCGGTGGTGGAGCCGGGGGTGGCGGCGGACGCCGAGGCCGGCATGGACACGCCGGCCAGTGCCGCGGCGGTGGTCGCGAGCACGGCTAGCAACTTGCGGGACATGGTTCTCCCTCGAACGGAAATGGTGTTCTTCTCGACTCGACCGGTCGGGCCGGGTCCGAAATCGAGCCTAGAAATAGGCGACACCCGCGCTCAAGGTGAGCAAACTCGCACGCCACACCATCGGTCTACTCGTCCCCGTGAAATCCGTGAAGTACGCCGACCGACGGCGGGACGCATTGCTCGGAACGGCTCAACGAGCAGGTTTTCCCATTTTAGGTCCCCTTGATGTGTGAATCACCGGTGGTTTGGGTGGCGCGTTCGCCGAGCCGGACGGTGACCACGCCGAGCAGGGTCAGCACGCCGCCCGCGAGCTGCACCGGGCGCGGCGCCTGGGCCAGCAGCAGCCACGCGAACACCAACGCCATCAGGACCTCGGTCAACGCCACGAACGACGCCAGCCGCGAACCCAGCCGCCGGGTCGCCGCGATGCCGGTGACGTAGCCGAGCGCGGCCGTGACGACGCCCAGCACGAGCACGGGCGCCCACCACGGCACGGTGAACCCGTCGAACGCCACGGGCCGGGTGGTGGCGGTCAGCGGGACGACGCCCAGCGCGCCGGCCAGCAGCAGCACCACCCCGCCGAGCAGGAGGCCGCCCGCCGCCAGCGCGGTCCCCGGCAGGCCGTCCCGGTCGCGCGCCGACAGGACGAAGTACACGGCCGCGCCGACCATCGCGCCGAGCGCCCACAGCACGCCGGCGGTGTCCACGTCCGCGCCCGAGAGCAGGTCGAGCACCAGGACCAGCCCGGCGAGGGCGAGCGCCGCGCCCAGGACGGTCAACCGGCCGGGCCGCTGCCCGTGCCGCAGCCACAGCCACACCACGACGGCGACCGGGGCGGTGTACTCGACCAGCAGGGCGACGCCGACGTCCATGCGCGCCACGGCGTTGAAGTAGGCCAGCTGGCACCCGGCGACCGCGACCAGGCCGTACCCCGTGACCAGCGGGAGGTTGCGGCGCACCAGCCGCCAGTCGCCGCGCAGTTGGACCAGCGCGGCGGGCAGCAGCACCACGCCCGCGAGCAGCACCCGGACCGCCACGGCGGCGGCCGAGCTCCAGCCCGCCTCCATGAGCCCGCGCCCCATCGGTCCCGACAGGCCGAACGACGCCGCGGACAGCACCGCGAGGCCGATCCCGGGGCCGAGCCGGACGGCGCTTCTGTCATGGGTCATGGTGGCCATGACCCATGACCGTATGGACCGCCCTGGTAATCTGTCAACGTGGTCTTCGCCCATGACACGGTGGCGTCGCTGCTCGCGGCGGTCGAGCTGGTGAACACGGCGGTCGAGCCGGACACCCTGACCGAGCAGGCCCAGGTGGACGCGTTCTTCGCCCGCCACGGCTACACGGGCGCGCACACCCGGGACGCGGCGGAACTGGCCGCCGTCCGAGCCCTGCGGGCCCCGCTGCGCAGGCTGTTGACCAGCGACCGCGACACGGCGGCGAAGCTGGTCAACGAGACCCTGGCCGCCCACCGCGCCGTGCCGCAGCTCGTGCGCCACGACGGGCTGGACTACCACATCCACGTGGTCCACCCGGACACGCCGTTCGCCGACCGCATCGCCGCCGAGACCGCCATGGCGATGATCGACGTGATCAGGTCCGACGAGATGAGCCGCCTGGCCGTGTGCGCGGACGACACGTGCGACGGCATCGTCCTGGACCTCTCCCGCAACCGCTCCCGCCGCTACTGCAGCACGACCTGCGGCAACCGGGTCGCCGTGGCCGCGTACCGGGCGCGCAGGAAGTAGCCCGGGTGTCGCATAGTCGCCACGTGCCGCCTCCGCCCTGTTGAACCTCCGCGGTCCGGTGCAGGCTGTTCGGTGACCTGTCCCGACCGGAGCGAGGTGTCGTGGCCAAGACCGTCAAGCGCCCGGAACCGACCTGGAGGCCCGCCGCCGCCGGCGCGGTGACCGCGTTCGTGCTCGGTGTGGCCGTGGCGTTCCTGCTGGGCGCGTGGACGTCGGGCCCGGACGCGACCGAGCGCCGGATCGCCGAGCTGCGGGAGGCCGAAGCCCAGCGGGACGTGGCGCAGATCGGCGTGCTGACCGACCTGGCCCGCGGCACCCGGGACCGGCTGACCCCGGTGCTGACCGGGATGGCCAAGGCGGCTCCGGCGGACGCCTCCACCGGCACGGTGCCCAGCGCCGAGGAGGTCGCCGGGTGGCGTGACGCGGTGGCGGCCGAGCTGCGCCGCTACTCCGAGACGCCGTCGGCCGGCAACGGCGTGAACGTCGCCCGGACCGCGCTGGCCACCTCCGTCCGGCAACTGGCGGTCGCGGTGGGCGGGTTCGAAGCGGCGTTGACCGCCCCCGACCCGTTGCGCGGCCGGCTGGTCGGGCTGGCGTCGGAACAGCGCACCCTGGCGCTCGGCACGTGGTCGGTCGGCGCCCTGCAGCTCGACGTGATCAACATCGAGGCGGGCAAGGGCCACGTCCACGTGCAGCTCGACCCCCGCTCCACACCGCTGGACGCCGAACCCGAGGGCAGCGCCCGCCGCTAGGACCCGTCCTCGAAGCGAGATGAGGGGGTGGCGAGGTCCAGCGTGCCTCGGTAGGAGGTGGCGTCTTGTCGGAGCGGGTCGCGATGGCGCGGTTGACGCGTTCGGCGTTGCCGTTGGTCCAGGGCAGCCGGGTTTGGTGAAGCGGCGGCGGATCCCGAGGGCGACACGGACCGCGCCGCACCCGCCGCCGGGCGGCAAGGGTGCGCTGCTCGACCCCGACCGGGGTGCGGCGAGGGCTGCGTTGTGGACGCGAGGAGCGGTCGAGCAGGCCGGTGTCGGCCTCGTGCCGGTGGTGGACGAGCCACTTGTGCACGGTGGCCCGGCAGACGCCCGGCTGCTCGGCGATGCGGGAGGCTGACCAGCCGGCCGCGCGGCGGTCACGATCAGCTTGCTGGCAAGCGGCGTGGTGCGGGCGTGGGCAACGACCTGATCGGTCGCTCCAGCTAGGCCGGCGAGTCGGCGAAGTCGTGCAGCTGGTCCAGGTCCGGGATCAGGACGCCCCGCCGGGGGCTGGTCTCGACCACGCCGGCCGTGCGCAGCTCCGAGAACGCCTTCTCCGCCGTGCGCGGCTTCATCCCCGCGATCGACGCCAGCTCGATCTTGGTCAGCGGGTAGCCCAGCGCCCAGCCCCGGGGCGTGCGCAGGCCGTGCAGCCCGACCAGGTGCAGCAGCACGCGCGCCACCCGCGCCGCCGCCGGCAGCGACATCTCCCGGCGCAGCTCGTTGGCCCAGCGCAACTGCTCGTTGCCGATGCGCACCAGCTCGACCAGGACCTCGTCGTGGCGGCCCAGGAAGCGGGTCAGCTCGTCGGGCGGGATCCGCCGGCCGTCCACCGGCCCGGTGGTCACCACGCCCGCCGACCGGGGCTTGCCGTCCAGCGCGGCCATCTCGCCGACCAGGTCACCGCGGCCCTTGACGGCCAGCAGCCCGGTGTCGCCGCCGGCGTCGGTGGCCACGACCTTGACCGCGCCGTCGAGCACCAGCACCGCGAAGCCGTCCTGGTCGCCCTCCCGGATCACCAGGTGGTTGGCCGGGTAGGCGACGGGCACGCCCAGGGCGAGCACCAGTCGGCGCGTGCCTTCGGTGAGCCGGCCCAGGAGGCTGCGGCTCGGCCAGGTGTCCCCCATCGGCTCGGGCTCCGTCGTGGTCAGTCGATGTCGCGTGGCAACTCTCGCACAGCCCGGGGCCTGTTGTCGCCGGTGTGACGGGGTGGGGGCCGGGCCGACCCCCAGCCGGCCCGACCCCCCGGGGCGGCCGGCTCGTCCGAGCGCACCCGTCCCCCTGAGAAGAGCGAAGCGCGTTCGCGGGAGTACACCGGCCACCCGATCGGGTGCCGTCCGTTGGTGGCCCGGCGTCGGCGGCGCCGGCCGCCGCCCGAGGTCAGGACCAGGTGTCCAACCAGGTGAACAGCGCCGGGAACACCGTGCGGGCCGCCGCGTCCGTGCGCACGCCGTGGCCGCCGTCGAACGCCACGAAGACGGAACCGGCCGGGTACGGGTGGGACGCCACGGCGTCGAAGGGGATGCGTGGGTCGTCCCGGCCGTGGGCGACGAAGTGCGGCACCGGCGGAAGGGGCGTGTCCGGGGCGAGGGTGGCGGCGGACAGGAAGGCCTTCACCGCTGGGTGGGTGGTGTCGGACAGGTCGTCGGCGGCGGTGAAGCCACCCAGCAGGAAGACCGCGCGGACCGACTCCGACAGCGCGGCCGTGCGCACGGCCAGGTAGCCGCCGTAACTGGTGCCGCCCACCACCACCGGGCCGACGGCCAGCTCCCGGATCACCGCGCGCACGTCCTCCGCGTCCTCCACTCCGTACCGCGCCGGCCTCGGCGGGCGCAGGGTCTCGTCCAGCAACCCGCTGCCGCGCACGTTCGGCCGCACCACCCGCCACCCCGCCAGCACCAGCGAGTCGACCAGCGGCGACCAGGTGTCCAGGTGCACCCCGTTCGGACCGCCGTGCAGCAACACCACCGTGCCGCGCGGAGCCGGGACGTCGTGCACCAAGCACGGCAACGGGCACACCGGACCACGCACCACCACCGGCCGGGCCGTGGTCTCGCAACGCACAAAGAAGTCCAGTTCCAGGCGGCGCGGCCGGCCGCCGGCGGTCCAGGTGAACGCCACGACCGACCCGGCTCGCTGGAACCCCGACGCCACCCCGCCGCCCAACAGGGGCCGCAGGAGCCCGGTGCCGGTGTCCCACGCGAACGGCAGCCGCGCGGGCCAGCGCTCGCGGACCACCACCAGCGTGGCGGCGGAGAGCCAAGGTCCCAGCTCGACGATCGGCGGCAGGTCGGCGACCACGCCGTTCAGGGCCACCCGCCGCACCCACCCCCGGCGGACGACGGAAGCCACCGGGTCGTCCCGCGCCGGAACGTCCGGTTCGTCGTCCGGCCCACCCGAGAAGTGCTCCAGGGCCCCGGTCCACCGCGGCGCGCGGTGCCAGTCGTCGCCGGAGGTCAACCGCCGCCACCGCCCGCCCGACACCACCGCCAGGTGCCGCCCCGACCACGCGTCCGTGCTGACCACCGGCCCGTCCGGGGTCAGGGCGAACGCCGGGTCCAGGTCGTCCACCTGCGCCCGCGCGAACGGGGCCGGCAGGCCGGCGGCGGAGTCCCGGTCCGGCAGCGGCGGCAGCACGGGGTCAGCCCGCCGTCAGGTACTCGGGCAGCACCTTCGCCCGCAGCACGGCCGGCACCCACCGGTCCCCCACCCGCAGGCGCACCTCCTCGCCCGGCACCCGCGAGTCGATCCACCGGTCGAAGTCCTCCATGCTGTCGAACACGTGGTCGTCCGCGCCGCGGATCGTGTCGCCGGGCCGCACACCGGCCGCCTCGGCGGGCGTGCCCACCGCGACCCGTTCGACCAGCACCCCCGCGCCCGCCACCACCCCGACCGGGATCACGCCCAGCTCGGCGCGGTGGCCCTCCTGGTAGTCGTTCGGCGTCCCGGCGAGGTGGTCGGCGAGCAGGTCCAGGTGGTGCTCCCACCCGTGCTCCCAGCCGTCACGCTCGAACGGACCGGTGCCGTCCTCCGGGAAACCGCTGTGCTCCAACGACACCGTGGTGACACCGTCCGCTTCGGACAGAGCCAGCTCCACCAGCGTCTCGGCCTGCGACGACGACAACGCCAACCGCAACCGCAGCAACCGGTGCGGCTCAAGGGCCAACACCCGTCCCACGCACGCCGACGGCACGGACGCGCCCGGGTCGTACAGCCAGCAGAACCCCGCCCCGACCCGTTGCGGCATCACGAACGCCGCCACCCCGAGCCACCCCCGCGCCGCCTCCGCGTCGAACAGCTTCGCCCACACCGCTGCCGCCGGGTGGGGCAGCACCTTCGTGTGGTGCACCGCCAGCGCCATCGTCATCCCCTCTCGATCTCCGCCACCCGGCTCCGGGTGATGGTCCGGACCGCCACCACGAACAGCAGCGCGTACACCCCGCTGCCGAAGAACAGCGCCCACCGCAGGCCGAACGCGTCCGCGACGAGCCCACCCGCCAGCGCCCCCAACGGGATCGCGCCGTAGGTCACCAGCCGGTGCACCCCGCTGACCCGCCCGATCAGGTGCTCCGGCGTCGCCGCCTGCCGCAGCGACACGTGCACGACGTTGCGCACCATCACGGTGAACCCGGTCAGCGCGAGCACCGGGAACGGCATCCACGCCTGCGTCGACAGCCCGAGCAGCAGGCTGCCCGCGCAGTCCCCGAGCAGCGCCACCCGGATCGCGACCGCGCTGCCCAGCCACCGGGTCAGCCGCCCGGTCACCGCCCCGCCGACCAGCGCGCCGACCGACCCGGCGGCCAGCAGGAGGCCGAACCCCACGGCGTCGAGCCCCAGCTGCGCCGCGAACAGCACCAGGACCGCCGACTCGGCGAACGACGCCAGGTTGCTGCCGCCGGACACCACCGTGATCGCGCGCAACACCCGGTGCCGCGCCAGCCACCGCACCCCCTCCGGCAACGCCCGCGCCAGGTCCCGCGGCCGGAGCGCCCCGGTGCTCGCCCGGTAGTCGCCGCGCATCCGGCGCAGCAGCACGGCGCTGACCAGGTAGCTGACCAGGTCCCCGACCAGCGGCACCACCCGCGACCAGGCGAACAGCACCCCGCCGGCCAGCGGGCCGACGAAGTCCAGCGCCGCGGTCTGGGCGGTCATCAGCCGTGCGTTGCCGGCGCGCAGCGACGCCGGGTCGCGGCCGAGCATCGTCGGCAGCACGGTCGCGGAGTTGCTGTCGAACACGATCCCCGCGCACGTCAACAGGAACCCGGCCACCATGAGCACCGGGATCGTGAGCGTCCCGGTCACCACGGCCAGCGCGAGCAGCGCCACCAGCCCCGCGCGGACCAGGTCGCACACCCACATCGCCCGGCGGCGGTCCCACGAGTCGGCCAACGCCCCCGCGGGCAGCGCGAACAGCA
The DNA here is from genome assembly GCF_040647305.1 of Saccharothrix sp. NPDC042600. NCBI lineage: Bacteria > Bacillati > Actinomycetota > Actinomycetes > Pseudonocardiales > Pseudonocardiaceae > Saccharothrix > Saccharothrix sp. NPDC042600. Next base: position 17,932 of record NZ_JBEZBW010000113.1, read on the forward strand.
CCCACGGCAACCACCGCGCGACCACCACCGAGGCGACCACGAGCGGGTCCGTGCTCAGCGACGCGGCCAGCAGCGGCAGCGCCACCGCGGACATCCCGTCGCCGACGAACGACACCGCGGACGCCGCCCAGAACTTCGGGAAATCCGGCGCGACCCGGGCCGGGGCGGTCACGCCGCGAGCCGTTCCGCACCGCTGACCGACGCCGGGTCCAGGTCCACGCACAGCCGGAACGCGTCGCGCGCCTCGTCGTGCCGCCCCATCCGCTCCAGCAGGCAGCCCGCGCGGTACGCCGCCACCGCGCCGCGCACGCTGCCGTGCCGGGCCGCCCCCAGGTAGGCCTGGCTCGCCCGCGCCGGCTCGTCCCGGCTCTCGTGGTACTCCCCCAGCACGGCGAGCAGGTCCGCGTCCGGCATGACCTGCCACGCCTCGTCGGCGTCGGCCGGCTCGGCGCCGCCCGCGGTGGCGAGCTTCAGGGACGCCTCCAGCACCAGTTGGCGGTTCTCCACCCGGTAGTGGCGGACCAGTTCGTCGTGTGCCGCCCCGAGGAGGGCGTCGTGGTAGGCGGCGAGCAGCATCTCCCGGGCGCAGCCCTCCGCGTCGCGCCGGACCACCCGGCACAGCGCCGCCGTCCGGTGCTTGCGGCTGCGCAGCAGGTGCGCCAGCCAGGCGGGCCGCACCGCGGCCAACCGCCGCTCGGCCACGTCGAGCCAGCCCTCGGCGGTGTCCACGTCCCGCCGGGCCCGGGAGAACGCGGAGGCCAGGCGCAGCGGCGCGAGCACCCGCAGGTCCGGGTCCGGCGCCTCCTCGGCGACCCACTTGAGGACCTGCAACGGCACGGTCGAGTGCCGGTTCACCTCGCACGCCGCGCGGGCCGCCTCGTAGGCCAGGCGGTGGCTGTCGGTGCTCCGCAGGACCGGCACCAGCTCGACCACCCGGCGCAGGAACCCGAGCTGGGTCAGCAACTGCACCAGCAGCACCCGGCGTTCGACGGGCTGGTCGTCCCACGCCGCCAGCTCGTCCGCGACGAACCGCCACCGGTCTCGGGCGGGTGTGTCGGGTCGGCGCGGGTCCGCCAGCTCCTCGGGCCGGTCGGCCACGACGTCGTCGCGGCGGGCCTGCCGGGCCAGCTGCGTGCGCAGGCCGGCGGGCGAGACGATGCTGAAGAAGTTGGGCACGACCGGGTCCCGCCGGCCGGTCAGCATGTCGAACAGGTGCACGGCGTGCCGGGCGCGCACCGGCGCCGCCGGGGAGGCGCTCAGCTCGAACCACGGCGCCCACACCCGCCGCAGCGCCTCGACGTCGAGCACCCCGGGTTCGGGGAAGTCCAGGGCCGCGATCGGCCGGGAGCCGTCGCGGCGGTAGTCGGGTGGGCGCACCGTCGTCTCCTCTTCGGGGGACCGGGGCCCGCCAAGGGAAGCGGGCCCCGGCGGCGATCAGTAGGACTTGTTGCCGAGGACGTCGAAGTCCGACTCCTCGATCTCCACCAGCTCCCAGGTGTTCTCCATGACGTGCACCCCCTCCCCCGTGTCCGGTGCGCTCCCCGTCCGGGGCGCGGCCGACGGCAACGCTGCCGACCGGCGGCATCACCGGGGCATCCGCGCGCCGATACCGGTTCGATACCGGCACGTGGCACGGTCTGCGCCGCGCACCGACCGGTGCGCTTTCGAAGGGGGAGTCGAGATGGTGCGGAAGATCGCGAGAGCCCTGGCGGTGGCGGCGACACTCGCCGCGCTCACCGGGGCCGCCGCGCACGCGACGGGTACCGGTGTTGCCGCGCACGCGGCGGGGGCCGGCGTTGCCGCGCACGCGGCCGGCGTCGGCGCGCACGCGGCCGGCGTCGGCGGGCAAGCGGCCGGGAGTGCGCAGGTGGGCCGGTTCGGCGGTGGTGGGATGTCCGCCGACAGCCACTGCCCGCCCACGCGCTGCTGACCCGCGCGGATCGGCGCGATCCGGCCCGGGGGGCCGCCGGCGCGTAACACAATGGCCGGATGGGGAGGACAGCTCACGAGGTCGAGTTCCGATTACTCGGGACCCTGGAGGTCCGGGTCGACGGCAGGCGCACGCCCCTCGGCGGCGCACGGCAGGAGAAGCTGCTCGCGGCCCTGCTGCTCGACCCGGACCGGGTGGTGACCACGCAGCGGCTCATCGACGCGTTGTGGGACGAGGACCCGCCGGACACCGCCCGCAAGCAGGTGCACAACGCGATCGCCTCGGTGCGGCGCGTCCTGGGTCCGGCCCGGGACGTGCTGGTCACCGACGGCGTCGGCTACCGGGTGGACGTCGAGCCCGACCGGGTGGACGTCCACCGGTTCCGGCAGGCGGTCGAGGCGGCGGGGGTCCGGGCCGGGAGGGGCGAGCCCGGACCCGCCGCCGAGGCGTTGGCCGACGCCCTCGGGCTGTGGCGCGGGCCGGCGCTGGCGGGGCTGTCCGGGCACGTCCTGGAGGCCGCCGCCGCGGCGCTGGACGAGCAGCGCCTGGCCGCGCGCGAAGCACTGCTGCGCCTGCGGCTCGACCGGGGCGAGGCCGCCGCCGTGGTGCCCGAACTACTCGGCCTGGTCGGCGAGCACCCGTTGCGCGAAGGCCTGGCCGGGCTGCTGGTGCTGGCGCTGCACCGCGCCGGCCGCCACGGCGAGGCCCTGCGCGCCTACGAGCGGACCCGGTCGCTGCTGGCCGCCGAACTCGGCGTCGATCCCGGCCCGGAGCTGCGCGAACTGCACGAACGCGTGCTGCGGCACGACCCGGACGTGGCCGCGCCCCGGCCGGCCCACGCGCCCAACCAGCTCCCGCACGACATCGCCGACTTCACCGGCCGCGTGCCGGAGGTGGACCGGCTGCTGGAGCTGGCGTCGGCGAACCGGGGCACCGCCGTCGTCATCACCGCGCTGGACGGGATGGCGGGCGTCGGCAAGACCACCCTGGCCGTCCGCGCGGCGCACCTGCTGGCCGGCGAGTACCCCGACGGCCAGGTGTTCCTCGACCTGCACGGGTTCACGCCCGGCCAGGAGCCGGTGTCCGCGGCCACCGCGCTGGACTTCCTGCTGCGCAGCGTGGGCGTGCCGCCCGAGCAGGTGCCCGACGACCTGGACGAGCGCGCCGGCCGGTGGCGGTCGGTGCTGGCGGGCCGGCGGGTGCTCGTGCTGCTGGACAACGCCCTGGACAGCGCCCAGCTCCGGCCGTTGCTGCCCGGTTCCGCCGGGGCGTGCGTGCTGGCCACCAGCCGCCGCCGACTGTCCGGTGTGGACGGTGCGGCCACGCTGTCGGTGGACGTCCTGCCCGACGACGACGCGTGCGACCTGTTCACGTCCGTCGTCGGCACGCCCGTGGACCGCACCGAGGTCGCCGAAGTGGTGTCGCTGTGCGGTTTCCTGCCGCTGGCGATCCGCATCGCCGCCTCCCGCCTGCGCTCGCGTCCACATTGGACGGTCGCGGACCTGGTGCGGCGACTGCGCGACGAGCGGCGCAGGCTGACCGAGCTGGCGTCGGGCGACCGCAGCGTGCTGGCCGCGTTCACCGTGTCCTACCAGCACCTCGACCCGCGGCAGCGGCGGGCGTTCCGGCTGCTGGGCCTGCACCCCGGCCCGCTGTTCGACGCGCACTCCGCCGCCGCGCTGCTGGACGTCGGCGCGGACGACGCCGAACACCTGCTCGAAGACCTGCTCGACGTGCACCTGCTGGTCGGGCACGTGGACGGCCGGTACCGCTTCCACGACCTGCTGCGCCACCACGCCCGGATGCTCGCCGAACAGCGCGAGGACCCCGCCGACGCCGTCGCCGCGCTGCGCCGGGTCGCCGAGCACCACGTCGCCCGGGGCCTGGCCGCCGAACGGGCCGTGGACCCGGGCCGGGACCTGGGCGTCCCCGAGCCGCACCACCGGTCCGCACTGCCGGAGGACACGGGAAGCGCCACCGGGCACCTGCTGCCGCTGGTCCGGGCGACGGCCGAACGCGGCCTGCACGAGCTGGCGTGGCAGGTGCCGGTGGCGCTGGGTCCCGGTCTGCTGCGCCGGGGTCACGTCGAGGAGGCGTTGGCCGGGTACGAGCAGGGCCTGGCGGCGGCCAGGCGCACCGGCGACCCCGCCGCCGCGGCGGTCGTGCACCGCAACCTGGGCGTGGCGCTGCTCGGGCTGGGGCGGTTCGCCGAGGCGGGCCGGGTCTTCCAGGCGGGCCTGGACATCGAGGAGGCGCGCGGCGACCGGCACGGCGCGGGCCGGATGCTGTCCAACCTCGGCATCGCCCACCTGCGCCGGGGCCGGCACGACGAGGCCGTGGCCGTGCTGCGCCGCGCCCTGGACCTGCTGGAGCGCTGGGGCACCCCGCGCGACCGGGCCGCCGCCCTGGCCAACCTGGGCAACGCCCAGACCCGGATGGGCCGCTACGAGGAGGCCGTGGGCCACCACCTGCGGGCGTTGGCGATCAACACCGAGCTGGACAACCGGTTCATGGTCGCGTCCAGCCTGCTCAACCTGGGCTGGCTGCACATCCGGTCCGGCCGGCTGGACCGCGCCCGCGACCACCTGGACGCCGCCCTGGCCCAGAGCCGCCGCATCGGCGACCGCGAGATCGAGGCCCGGACCCTGCACCACCTCGCCGACTGCCTGCGCCGCTCGGGCGACCCGGCCCGGGCGTTGGAGGTCGGCCGGGAAGCGCTGGTGCTGGCCCGCGAGATCGGCAACCGGGACGTCGAGGCGTACGTGCTCACCGTGCTCGGCCACGTCCACGCGAACCTGGGCGCGCCCGAGGCGGCGCGGGACTGCTTCACCCGGGCGTTGACCCTCGCCACCGCCCGGGGCGACACCATCAAGGAGGCCTACGCCCGCGACGGCCTGGCGCTCCTGGCCACCGACCCGGCCAGTGCCCGCGCGCACTGGACGCGGGCACTGGAGGTCGCCGAGGCGACCGGTCTGCCGGAGGCGGAGGAGTTCCGAAGACGCCTGGCCGCGCTCCGGGGTAGTGCTCAGAGATAGCCGAACACCGGAGGGAAGATCAGCACCACGACCCACGCCCACACCGCGAACACCGGGAGGTAGTTGGTCTGCCACCGCTCCACCGCCGCGAACGGCGCCTTGCGCCGGACCAGGCCCAGCACCAGCCACGCCGACCAGGCGAGGTTGGCCAGCAGGATGACGTTCTCGCCCAACGCCGCCGCCTTGTTCGGCGTGGTGCCGAACTCGGTGATGCGGCCGGTGATCTCCAGCAGCACCAGCACGTCGATGAGCAGCGCGCTGACCACCAGGGCCAGTTGCAGCTTGTCGAACAGGCCGGCCGGGGCCAGCGGGTCGCGCGCCGAGATCGAGTACAGCAGCAGCGCCAGCACCACGACCAGCAGCAGGTCGAACAGGATCAGCGCCTCGCGCTCGACGTCGATGCCGGAGGTGGTGACCACGAGCGTGACGAGGAACACGAGCAGCACCGCGGTGAACAGCGGCGTGAACAGCCGCCCCAGCACCGGCGCGATGTTCTCCACCACGCTCTGCTTGGCCTCGACCAGCCACCCGGCCACGACCGCCGCCGCGGCGGCGCCAAAGGGTGCCAGCCACTGCGAGACGAAGGTCTCCGGGGAGGTCCCGATCGCCTCGAACGTGCCGAACACGAAGGCGATCAGCACGCCGCCGCCCAGCCCGATCAGCACGTAGTAGACGAACCACTCGCCGGTGAACCGCACGAAGTCCATCCGCCGGCGCGGTGACCGCAGGTCGTCGGACACGTACGCCACGCCGACCGCGAACCACAGCGCGATGGGCAGGTGGATGGCGGTCAGCACGACGGACTGGGAGTTCTCGGCCAACGGGTAGGCGTTGGCCGCCACCGCGCCCACCGCGAACAGCCCGACCAGCACCCCGATCACCGCCGCGCTCGCCCGCCGTCGCCAGGCCAGGAACCCGGTCAGCCAGGGCAGGGCGAACAGGCTCGCGTTGGTGGCGTAGAACGCGGCGTCCTCGTCCAGGCCGGCCCCGAACAGCGCGGGCAGCTTGACCGACAGCGCCGCGCCGAGGGCACAGGCCACCAGGACCAGCAGTTCACGCCGCTTGCCCGGGTCCGCGGGGTCCTGGGAGTCGCCGGTGAGCACGAGCTGCTTCCACAGCCGCTCGGAGTGCTCGCGGGCGAACTCGCGGGACAGCTCGTCCAGGCTGCCCATCCGCTTGACCGCCACCAGGAACGCCTCGTCGTCGCGCAGACCGGCGGCGGTGAGCTCCTCGACGGACCCGCGCAGGTGGTCCTCCAACTCCTCGACGTCGGCCCCGCGCAGCTCACGCCGGCGCCGCACGTAGGAGCGCCACTGGGCGAACTGGGCCTCCAGCTCGTCGCTCATGCCGGCACCCCCGCGACGAACGGCCGGGAGTCCCCGCGCCAGATCTCCTTGAGGGTGTCCACCACGGTGTCCCACTGCCGCCGTTGCTCAGCCAACTCAGCCAACCCGCTCTCGGTGATCCGGTAGTACTTCCGCCGCCGCTCGCCGGCCACGGACTGCCAACTCGACTCGACGTGCCCCAGCCGCTCCAGGCGGTGCAGGAGGGGGTAGAGCAGCCCTTCGGTCCAGTCGAGCTCCCCACCGGACAACTCGCTGATCCGCCGGAGGATCGCGTACCCGTAACTGTCCGCCTCGGCCAGGATCCCCAGGACCATCGGCGTGGCCGAGGCAGCCACAAGATCTTTGGCGACTTTCACCGCACCTCCACCCTAGATGTGCGATGCATAGTAGTTCTAGGTATCGCCGGGCCGCAACGCGCCCCCTCGGCTGGGACTTCCGGGGCATGGCTGCTCGGCCGCCGGCGACGAGGGGCACGCGGCGGCCGGGGCGGGGCGGGCGGGCCCAGGCG
>NZ_JBEZBW010000114.1:0-24139 GCF_040647305.1 Saccharothrix sp. NPDC042600
TTTTTTTTGTGTTGTTTTCTCCCTTCCCCGCCGCGGGGCCCGGGGGGGGGGGGTTTTCCCCCCCCCCCGGCCGCCCTTCCACCCCCGGGGGGGGGGGGGCCCCCCCCCCGGGGGCCCCCACCCCTTCCGCGTCCGGGCCGGGGCGAATTCCGCCGACACCGGCCCCGCCTCACCTGAACGGACCACACCGACTGGGAACCTGGGGACATGCCGGTGCAAACGCCCTCGCACGCCGCCGTGACCGAGTCCGTGCGCCCGCCCGAGTTCTCCCGGGGCGAGCGGGCCCGGGTGCTGGCCATGACGGCCGCCGGGTCCGTGGTGGTCAGCTACGCCGCCGTCGCCGCGTTGCTCGCGCTGGTGTCGTCCACCGCCGCGCACGCCGAGTTCTCCACCACCGGGGTCCTGGCGGCGTCCGCGCCGGGCTGGCTGGTCGCCCACCACGTGCCGCTGCGGTTCGACGGCGGGCAGCTCGGCGTCCTGCCGTTGTTGCCGACCGTGCTGCTCATGCTGCTGGTCTCGCGCGCGGCGGCCGGCGCGGCGGACCGGCTGGGGCTGTTCGAACCGCTGCAGGCGCGCGGCGTGGTGCTGTCCATCGCGTCCGCGCACGCCGTGACCGGCGGGATGATCGCGTTCCTGATGGGCGACGAGGGCGTGGTGCGGGCGACGCCGGCCGTGGCGTTCTTCGGGTGCGCGGCGGTGTCCGGGGTCGCGGCGGTGGCCGGCGTGGCGCAGCGGTGCGGCCTGGTCGAGGTGGTGTTCGAGCGGATCGACCCGGTGGCCCGGCACGGCCTGCGCGCGGGCGCCCTGGCGTTGTTCGCGCTGACCGCGTGCGGCGCGCTGTTGTTCGCGTTCGGGCTGGTGGTGTCGTGGCCGCTGACCAGCTCGCTGTTCGACCAGACCGGCGGGACCCTGGGCACCGGCCTGGGCATCTGGCTGATGTGCCTGGCCTACCTGCCCAACGCCGTGGTCGGCGGCCTGTCGTACGTGACCGGGGCCGGGTTCTCCATCGGCGCGGCCACGGTCGGGCCGATCACGTTCACCGGCGGCCCGGTGCCCGCCGTGCCGCTGCTGGCCGCCCTGCCCGAGCAGCAGTCGCCGCTGTTGCCCCTGGTGCTGATCCTGCCCGGTGCGACCGGTGTCCTGGTCGGGTACGCCCTGCGCACCGCGGCCGGGACGCCGCGCGCGCGGGTGCGGGCCGTGCTGGTCGCGGCGGTGACGGCGGGCGTCGGGACGCTCGTGCTGGCGGCGGTCTCCGGCGGCAGCCTGGGCGACGGCGCGTTCAACCCGGTCACCATCCCGGCCGGGTTGCTGGCCGTGCTCACGATCGGGTGGATCGCGGTGCCCGGCGCGGTGGTGGCGTGGTTCGCCGGCCCCCGACCGCCGCGCGTGGTCGAGGAAGAGCCGGTCGAAGAGGAAGAGGCCTTCGAGGACGAGGACTACCTCGAAGTCGAGGAAGACGACGAAGACGAGGAAGACGACTTCGAGGACGACGAGGACGAGTTGGAGTACGAGGACGACCTCGAAGAACTCGAAGAGGAAGCCGAAGAAGAAGAGGACGAGGAAGAGGACGACGAGGAAGTCGACGAGCCCGTCGCCGAGGAAGAGGACGACGAGGAAGACCTCGAAGACGACGAGCCGGACGAGCCGGAGGACCTGGCCGACAAGCGCGACTAGGCACCGCTTAGGCTGCTCCTGAGCTGCTGTGACAGTCCCCAGCAAGGAGAGCACGCTGAGCGCCGAGACCACACTCCGGCTTCCCCACCCCGCGCGGGTCGTCGTCCTCGTCTCCGGCTCCGGCACCCTGATGCAGGCGCTGCTGGACGCCGCCGCCGACCCCGGTTACCCCGTGCGGGTCGTCGCGGTGGGCGCGGACCGGGCCCGCATCGAAGGACTGGCCCGCGCCGAACGCGCCGGCGTCCCCACCTTCAGCGTGCGCCTGAAGGACCACCCGACGCGCGACGAGTGGGACACGGCCCTCGCCGACGCCGTCGCCGCGCACGAGCCCGACCTGGTGGTCTCCGCCGGGTTCATGAAGATCCTCGGACCGGCCTTCCTGGCCCGCTTCGGCGGCCGGATGGTCAACACCCACCCCGCCCTGCTGCCCGCCTTCCCGGGCGCGCACGGCGTCCGCGACGCCCTGGACTACGGCGTCAAGGTCACCGGCGCGACCGTGCACCTGGTGGACGGCGGCGTGGACACCGGGCCGATCCTGGCCCAGGAAGCCGTCGTCGTCGGTGACGGTGACGACGTCGACAGCCTGCACGAGCGCATCAAGGTGGTGGAGCGGCGGCTGCTCGTCGACGTCGTCGCCCGCCTGGCCCGCGAGGGCTGCACCGTGAACGGACGAAAGGTGAGCATCCCGTGACCACTCCTGCCGAGAGGCGACCGGTTCGTCGGGCCCTGATCGGGGTGTCCGACAAGTCGGGGCTGCTGGAACTGGCCACCGGCCTGCACGCGGCCGGAGTCGAGATCGTCTCCACCGGCGGCACGGCCAAGACCCTGGCCGACGCGGGCGTGCCGGTCACCCCGGTGGAGAGCGTGACCGGGTTCCCCGAGGTGCTCGACGGCCGCGTGAAGACGCTGCACCCGCGCGTGCACGCCGGCCTGCTCGCCGACACCCGCAAGCCCGAGCACATCGAGAAGCTGCGCGAGCTGGACATCGCGCCGTTCGACCTGCTCGTGGTGAACCTGTACCCGTTCACCCAGACGGTGGCGTCCGGGGCCTCGCCGGAGGAGTGCGTCGAGCAGATCGACATCGGCGGCCCGGCGATGGTCCGTGCGGCGGCCAAGAACCACGCCAGCGTGGCGGTCGTCGTGGACCCGGCGCGGTACTCGTGGGTGCTGTCGCAGGTCGCCGAGGGCGGCTTCACCCTGGCCGACCGGCAGGGCCTGGCGGCGGCGGCGTTCCGGCACACCGCGTCCTACGACGTGGCCGTGGCGTCGTGGATGGGCAGCGTGCTCAGCCCCGACGACGAGGGCTCCGGCTTCCCCGGCTGGGTCGGCGCGACGTGGAACCGCAAGCAGGTGCTGCGCTACGGCGAGAACCCGCACCAGAAGGCGGCGCTCTACACGCAGGGCGACGGACGCACCGGCCTGGCCACCGCGCGGCAGTTGCACGGCAAGGAGATGTCGTACAACAACTTCGTGGACGCGGACGCGGCATGGCGCGCGGCGTGGGACCACACCCTGCCGTGCGTGGCGATCATCAAGCACGCCAACCCGTGCGGCATCGCGGTGTCCTCTGTGGACGGTCCCGGCGCCATCGCCGACGCCCACCGCAAGGCGCACGCGTGCGACCCGGTGTCGGCGTTCGGCGGCGTCATCGCGGCCAACCGCGAGGTGACGGTCGAGCTGGCCGAGCAGGTCGCGGAGATCTTCACCGAGGTGATCATCGCGCCGTCGTACGCCGACGGCGCCGTGGACGTGTTGGCGCGCAAGAAGAACGTGCGCATCCTGGTCGCGTCCGAGCCGTCGCGGGGCGGGGCGGAGATGCGCGCGGTGTCCGGCGGGTTGCTGGTGCAGACCGTGGACACCATCGAGGCCGAGGGCGACGACCCGGCCAAGTGGACCCTGGCCTGCGGCGAGCCGCTGGACGCGGCCGGCCTGGCGGACCTGGCCTTCGCCTGGCGCGCGTGCCGGGCGGTGAAGTCGAACGCGATCCTGCTGGCCTCCGGCGGCGCGACCGTCGGCGCGGGCATGGGCCAGGTCAACCGCGTGGACGCGGCCCGACTGGCGGTGGCCCGCGCCGGCGACCGGGCCCGCGGGTCGGTGGCGGCGTCGGACGCGTTCTTCCCGTTCCCGGACGGGCTGGAGGTGCTGCTGGAGGCGGGCGTGCGCGCGGTCGTCCAGCCGGGCGGTTCGGTGCGGGACGCCGAGGTGATCGCGGCGGCCGAGGCGGCGGGCGCGACGGTCTACCTGACGGGGACGCGCCACTTCGCCCACTGACCTTGGATCGAAGCCGCGCGGTCTCTTACGTTGAGACCGCGCGGCTTTCGCGTTAGGGCTTTTCGTTGCCCGGCGGCGCGAAGGCGGTCATCCTGCTCATCTCGGTCACTGGGCGGTCGCTTGCGGGCGGTGCTGCGGGAGCTTGACCGGCGGGCATGCGCGGCACTGTTGGGCTGGCTTCGTCGGCGGGGCGGTCAAGGGCCTGTTCGGCGGCTCGTGCGCTGAGCCCGCGCGGTCTCCTTCGTTGAGGCCGCGCGGCTTTCGCGTTACTTGGCGACCATCTCCTCGGCCGCCTTGCGGACCACGGCCTCGGCTTCGGCTACGGGAAATTCAGTGTCCTGAAACATTCCTTTTTGCCGACCAAAATATTCAATCGAGTAAACGACCTCGCCCTTGCGGACGACGAGGCCCACGTGGGTCTTGTCGGAGGTTGCGCTCGGCTTGATGAACATCGCCTCGTCGCCCAGGCCCTCGGTGGGCTTGGCCTGGTCGCCGGACAACTGGGTCTGGCTGCCGAAGGTGCTCCGCGCCTGCTCTTCGTTCTTGGCCTTGTCCTTGTTGAACACCCGGTAGTCGTAGACGTGGATGCTCAGCTTCCGCGGGTTCTTGCCGTCCTTGCCCTTGGCCTGCTCCCACATGCAGAGGCTGTGCTTCAAGCCGGACCGGCCGTCGTCGGGCTTGATGGCCAGGCGGAAGCTGCTGGTCTTCGCCTGCTGCTTCAGGCTGTCGCTGATGGCGCACGCCTCGGTGGGCTGCTCGCCGGGGCCGTAGCCGACGTCCTCGGTGTACTCCAGGTACATCGAGCCGACGACGCCGCCGATCGCCAGGACCACGACGCCGACGATGATGCCGACGACCAGGCCGGTCCGCTTCTTCTTCGGCGGCTGGGGGCCGTAGCCGCCGGGCGCACCGAAGCCGGGGCCGAAGCCGGGACCGGGGCCCGGGCCGGGTCCGTGGCCGGGTCCGCCCTGTGGCCACGGGCCGCCTTGTGGCTGACCGGGTCCGTAGCCGGGCTGTTGTGGCTGCTGGGGCCAGTTCTGAGGAGCGTTCACGGTTCCCCCCGTGTGTCGCGGAAGCGTCGGGCCGCAGTCTGCCAGTCACCCGGTCGTGGCCATTGACACCGGGTGGTCCGGAGGCGATAAGATCGTGCTGTCGTTCGAACAGGTGTTCGACGGACAGGTCGCCGGCTTCCCACGGCGATCCGCGCACAGGGGTGCGCGCGGATTCGTGGGAGGAGGGTTGGTGTCGTCCAGGTCGGCAACGGCGACGTTGGTCGCGCTCGGGGTAGGCGCGGCCGGCGAGTCGGCCACGGCATCGGCTCGGGCTCTGCCGGTTCGCGGGGAACTGGCGGAGATCCTCCCGTGGGGCGGCCTGCGGCGGGGCAGCACGGTGTCGGTGCGCGGGTCGACATCGTTGCTGCTCACGCTGGTGGCCGAGGCGACGGCGGAAGGGTGCTGGGCGGCGGTGGTCGGTCTGCCGCGCTGTGGTGCGCTCGCGGCGGCCGAGTTGGGGGTGGCCGTCCACCGTCTCGCGCTGGTCCCCCGTCCTGGTCGGGACCAGGGCGAGGTGGAGCGCACCGTGGCGGCGTTGCTGGACGGCTTCGACCTCGTGTCGGTGGCCGCTCCGGTGACGCCCGCGGCAGCGCGCAAGCTCTCCGCGCGGGCACGGCACCGCAAAGCCGTCCTGCTGCCGTTCGGGATCGGCTGGCCCGGTGCCGACGTGGAGCTGCGCGCCGCCTTCAGCCGGTGGACGGGCCTGGGCGAGGGCCACGGCCTGCTCACCGGCCGCACCGTGACCGTCCGCGCGTCCGGCCGGGGGGCTGCCGCGCGCGAGCGGACCGCGGTGCTGTCCCTGCCAGGCGTTCCCGCGCGGGGAGGGGCGTCCCTGCCCGCTCCCGACCCCGCGCGGGAACAGTCCTGGCGACCGACCGCGACCGGCGAGCGCGTGCTGCAGCCGGTCCCCGCGGAAGCGGGGTGACCGCGGTGCTGCGCCGTCTCCTGGCCGCCCTGTCCCGCTCCGCGCCCGGACTCGCGCCGTGGCGGACCGGCGGGTGGACCCGTTTCGGAGGTGTGCCCCGATGACCGGCTACACGCTCGCCGTCTGGTGCCCGGACTGGCCGGTCGTCGCCGCCTCCGCCGAAGCCGCCCTGCCGCCGCACGTGCCCGCCGCCGTCGTCCGCGCCAACGAGGTCGTCGCCTGCTCCGCCGTCGCCCGCGGGGAGGGCATCCGGCGTGGCCAGCGCAAGCGCACCGCCCAGAGCCAGTGCCCCGAACTGGTGATCTTCGAGCACGACGAGGTCCGCGACGCCCGGTTGTTCGAACCGGTCGCCGCCGCCGTCGAGGAGCTGGCGCCGGGCATCGAGGTGGTCCGCCCCGGGCTCGTCACGGTCGCCGCGCGCGGCCCCGTCGGCTACTGGGGTTCACCCGAACGGGCGGCGGAGCGGATCGTGGACCACGTCGCCGTGCACGCCGGCGTCGAGGCGCAGGTGGGGTTCGCCGACGGCCTGTTCGCCGCGACCCTCGCCGCGCAGCGCGGTCTGGTCGTGCCGCCCGGCGGCGCGCGCGAGTTCCTCGCCCCGCTGGGCGTCCACGAGCTGGACCCGCCCGCCGAGCACCGCCCGGACCGCGCCGACCTGGTGGACCTGTTGCGCCGCTTGGGACTGCGCACGCTCGGGGCGTTCGCGGCGGTCCCGGAGCGGGACGTCGCGAGCCGGTTCGGCCGGGACGCCGTGCTGGCCCACCGCCTCGCCGGCGGCCTGGAGGAACGCCCGCGCGTGCGGCGCCGGCCGCCACCGGAGCTGTCCGTCACGCAGGACCTCGACCCGCCCGTGGACCGGGTCGACGCCGCCGCGTTCGCCGCGAAGGCCCTGGCCGAACGCCTGCACCGGGTGCTCGCCGACCGGGGCCTGGCGTGCACGCGGCTGGGCATCCGGGCCACCACCGAGACCGGCGAGCAGCTGCGCCGCGTGTGGCGGTGCGCGGACCCCCTGACGCCGCAGGGCATCGCGGACCGGGTGCGCTGGCAGCTCGACGGCTGGCTGACCCGCGAACGCCTCACCTCCGGCCTGCACCTGCTCCAGCTCGACCCGGAGGAGGTCGTCGACGCCGCCGCGCTCCAGCTCGGCCTGTGGCCGGGCGCGGGCCAGGACCAGGGCGAGGCCGCCGAACGCGCCGCCCGCGCGATGGTGCACGTCCAGGGCCTGCTCGGGCCGGACGCCGTGGTCACGCCGGTGTTGCAGGGCGGTCGGGGACCGGTCGACCGGGTGCGCCTGGTGCCGTGGGGCGACGAACGCGTGCCCACGACCGACCCGGACCCGCCGTGGCCGGGCCGGCTGCCCGCGCCGTCGCCGGCGACGGTGTACGCGTCCCCCGAGCCGGTGGTGCTGGTGGACGAGGCGGGCGGCGACGTCGTCGTCACCGGGTACGCGGAACTGGTCGGCCGACCCGCCCGGATGGTCCACAGCGGACAGAGCAGGCGGGTCGTGGCGTGGTCCGGGCCGTGGCCGGTGGACGAGCGGTGGTGGGACGAGGACACCGCCGTGCGGGCGGCGCGCCTGCAGGTCCTGGGCGCCGCGCCGGACGGGGAAGAGATGGCCTACCTGCTGATCCGCGCGGGTGGGAAGTGGGCGGTGGAAGGGGTGTACGACTGATGTCCGCGGACTTCTTCGAGACCGGTGACTGGCTGGACGGCTACGAACCCGGCGCGGGCGGCCTGGGCGCGGCCTTCGGGAGCACACCCGACGCCGCCGTCGAGCCCGCGTACCCCGCGCGCTTCGGCTGGACCCCGCCGCTGGTCCCCCTGCCCCGCCGGGCCCCCGACGAGCTGTTCTGACGTGGGCTTCACCAACCCGCCGGTCCGCTGGTCGGAGCTGGAACGCGCGCTGTCCGGCAAGCCGCAGCCGCCCGACGGCGGCGACAGCCCGGCCTGGACCCGCCACCGCGAGCGGTACGAGGCGCCGGCGGAGTTCGCGGTCAAGGTGGACGAGCTGGGCGCGACGCGCACCCGCGTCCCGTACGTCGAGCTGCACTGCCACTCCAACTTCAGCTTCCTCGACGGCGCGAGCCACCCCGAGGAGCTGGTCGAGGCGGCGCAGCAGCTCGGCCTGGACGGCGTCGCGATCACCGACCACGACGGCATGTACGGCGTGGTCCGGTTCGCCGAGGCCGCGAAGGAGCTGGGTGTGCGCACGGTGTTCGGCACCGAGCTGAGCCTGGGCCTGTCCGCGCCGCGGAACGGGTTCGCCGACCCCGCGGGCGAGCACCTGTTGTTGCTGGCCACGAACCCGGACGGCTACCACGCGCTGTGCCGGACGATCACCACCGGCCAGCTCGCGGCGGGCAGCGAGAAGGGCCGGCCGGTGTACGAGCTGGAGCAGGTCGTCGCGGACACGCGGGACGAGTGCGTCGTGCTCACCGGGTGCCGGAAGGGTGCGGTGCGGCGGGCGTTGGCGTCCGGAGGGCCGGAGGCGGCGTTCGCGGCGTTGCGGCGGCTGGTCGCCCTGTACGGGGCGGACCGCGTGTACGTCGAGCTGACCGACCACGGCTACCCGGAGGACGGTCCGCGCAACGACCTGCTCTGGGGCATGGCGGCGGAGCTGGGGCTGCCGACCGTGGCGACGAACGCCGTGCACTACGCCGTGCCGTCGCGCGGTCGGCTGGCGGCGGCGATGGCGGCCGTGCGGGCGCGGCGCAGCCTGGACGAGATGATCGGGTGGCTGCCGCCGGGGCGCACCGCGTGCCTGCGGTCGGGGGAGGAGATGGCGCGGCGGTTCGCCCGGTTCCCCGGCGCGGTGCACCGCGCGGCGGTGCTCGGCCTCCAGTGCCAGTTCGACCTGAAGCTGATCGCGCCCGAGCTGCCGCCGTTCGACGTGCCCGAAGGCGAGGACGAGAACAGCCACCTGCGCAAGCTCACCTACGCCGGCGCCCGTCGGCGGTACGGCTCGCCCGAGGAGAACCCCAAGGCGTACCGGCAGATCGAGCACGAGCTGCGGATCATCGCCGACCTCGGGTTCCCGGGGTACTTCCTGGTGGTGCACGACATCGTGGACTTCTGCCGGCGCAACGACATCCTGTGCCAGGGCCGGGGGTCGGCCGCGAACTCGGCCGTGTGCTTCGCGCTGGGCATCACCAACGTCGACGCCGTCCGGTTCGACCTGCTCTTCGAACGCTTCCTCGCGCCCGTGCGCGACGGGCCGCCGGACATCGACCTGGACATCGAGTCCGACTGGCGCGAGGAGGCCATCCAGTACGTCTACGGCAAGTACGGGCGGCGGCACGCGGCGCAGGTCGCGAACGTCATCACCTACCGCGCGCGGTCGGCGATCCGGGACGTGGCGCGGGCGTTGGGCCACTCGGTGGGGCAGCAGGACGCGTGGAGCAAGCAGATCGACCGCTGGGGGCCGCTGCGGTCCACCCTGGACGCTGCCGAGATCCCGCGCCCGGTGCTGGAACTGGCCGCGCAGCTGGAGAACTCGCCGCGGCACCTCGGCATCCACTCCGGCGGCATGGTCATCTGCGACCGGCCGGTGAGCGAGGTGTGCCCGGTGGAGAACGGGCGCATGAAGGACCGGACCGTGCTGCAGTGGGACAAGGACGACTGCGCGTCCATCGGCCTGGTCAAGTTCGACCTCCTCGGGCTGGGGATGCTCTCGGCGCTGCACTACGCGATCGACCTGGTGCGCGAGCACGAGGGCGTCGAGGTGGACATGGGTCGCATCGACCTGAACGACCAGCGCGTGTACGAGATGCTGCAACGGGCCGACTCCGTGGGTGTCTTCCAGGTGGAGAGCCGGGCGCAGATGGCGACCCTGCCCCGGCTGAAGCCGCGCGAGTTCTACGACCTGGTCGTGGAGGTGGCCCTGATCCGGCCGGGCCCGATCCAGGGCGGTTCGGTGCACCCGTACATCCGCCGCCGCAACGGCCAGGAGCGGTGGACCCACGACCACCCGCTCCTGGCGGGCGCGCTGGAGAAGACCCTTGGCGTGCCGCTGTTCCAGGAGCAGTTGATGCAGATCGCCGTGGACGTGGCCGACTTCACGCCCGCGGAGGCCGACGAGCTGCGGCGGGCGATGGGCGCGAAGAGGTCAACCCACCGCATGGAACGCCTGCGCGACCGCTTCTTCCGGGGCGCGCTGGCCAACGGGGTGGACGAGGAGTTGGCGGAGCGGATCTACGCGAAGTTGACGGCGTTCGCGAACTTCGGCTTCCCCGAGAGCCACGCGCTGAGCTTCGCGCACCTGGTGTTCGTGAGCGCGTGGTTCAAGCTGTACCACCCGGCGGCGTTCTGCGCGGCGCTGCTGCGGGCCCAGCCGATGGGCTTCTACTCACCCCAGTCCCTGGTCGCCGACGCCCGCCGGCACGGCGTGCGGGTGCTGGGCCCGGACGTCAACCGCAGCCTGCCGCACGCCACCGTCGAGCGCGTGGACGGCGAACCCGCGGTCCGCATCGGCCTGGCCGGCATCCGCAACATCGGCCAACGCCTGGCGGAAACCCTTGTCGCGGAACGCGCTTCGGGTCCTTACCGGGACATGGCCGACCTGGGCTCCCGGGTCCGCCTGACCACCAGGCAGGCGGAATCCCTGGCCACCGCGGGCGCTTTCACCGGCTTCGCCCTGGACCGCCGCCAGGCCCTGTGGGCGGCGGGCGCGGTGGCGGGCATCCGCCCCGACCGCCTGCCCGACACGACCGTCGGCACCACCGCCCCCACCCTGCCCGGCATGGACGGCGTCGAACTGGCGGCGGCCGACGTGTGGGCGATGAGCCTGTCCCCGGACACCTTCCCCACGGAGTTCGTCCGCGACCGCCTGGACGCGTTGGGCGCCCTCCGGGTCGCGGCCCTGTCGACGGTGCCGGACCGCGCGGTGGTCCTGATCGGCGGAGCCGTGACCCACCGCCAACGCCCGGCGACCGCGGGCGGCGTGACGTTCCTGAACATCGAGGACGAGACGGGCATGGTCAACGTCGTCTGCACCACCGGCCTCTGGACCCGTTACCGCAAGGTGGCCCGCACGAGCCCGGCCCTGCTGGTCCGCGGGGTGCTGGAGAAGGCGGAGGGCGTGATCAGCCTGAGAGCGCAACGCCTGACCCGCCTGGACCTGAGGATCCCGACCCGCTCCCGAGACTTCCAGTAGAAGCCACCCCCGCCGCGCCGCTGGTTGCTGTGTGTGCGGTCGGGGGAGCGCCGGCGGCATCCCGGCCAGGTGCGTCCCGAGCGCAAAGAGCGGTCATGAACGGCTGTACGTCGCGAACGTCACCCCGGTCGCGAAAACCCTGCTCTCCACCTTCGCGAACCTGTGCGCGGGGAACTCCCCGTCGAACAACGGCACGCCCCTCCCCAGGACGATCGGGTGGATCTTCAGGATCAGCCTGTCGATCTCCGGCGCCAGCGCCGCCGCCAGCTTGCCGCCGCCGCACAGCCAGATGTCCAAACCGGACTCCGCCTTCAACTCCCGCACGGCCGACAAGGGGTCCGCCACCACCGTCACGTCCGCGGGCGTGCCGGTCAACGTGCTCGACACGACGTACTGCCGCAAGTGCGCATAAGGGCTCGGCAACCCGCCGGGCACCTCGTACGTCGCCCGCCCCATCACCACCGTGTCGAACGTCCGGTTCGGCTTCTCGTCCAGGCCCAACGCCTGCCGCGCCACGGTCGGCAGGGCGTCCGGGTACTCCTCGAACAACGCCGTCATGTGGTCGCCCTCGAACAGGAAATCGTCGTACGTCCCGTCCGGCGCGGCGATGAAGCCGTCCAGGGACATGGCGACCATGTAGGTCAGGTTTCGCAAGATCTCTCCCCAAGCTCCGGTAACAACGATGACTGTAGTACTTTGACTGTAGTGGTTGTCAACCCCCTAGTGTGGAACCCGTGCGGCGGTGTGGCGGCGAGCAGGCGGTTGGAGCACCGCCCCTCAGGGGCAACCCCTGGGAGCACGACTCGAAGCACCCACTGCGCCCAAGGCAGTACGGCACGCTCCGCGTGCTTCGCTGCCCGACGTGGCGGAGAAAGCGTCGCGTCACGCCGCCGCACACCCGGGCGCACGCATGACCGACGCCGAAGTCCTCGCCGCCGCCGCACTCGACGGCCCCTGGGACCGCGGCGGCCTCGCCGAACGCCTCGCGGACGTGCTCGGGCCCGTCCCGGCGGAAGACCTCGCCGTCCGGCTGCTCGACCTGAGCCCGACCGTCCCCCACGGCGGCACCCCGTCCCTGGCCCGGCTGATCCGGGACCTCAAGCCGCCCCGACCGGAACCCCGGTGGCGGGGCGACGTCCCGCGCTGGGCCACCTCGGGCGACCTGGCCCGAGCGCTCGACCTCGACACCGGTGAACTGGCCTGGTTCGCCGACACCCGCGCCTGGAACCGCCGGGCGCGGGAACCCCTGCGCCACTACCGCTCCTGGTGGCAGGGCCGGCGCCTGATCGAGTCCCCCAAGGCCCGCCTGGCCGAACTCCAGCGCCGCCTCACCCGCCACCTGCTCGACCGGCTCGACGTCCACGACGCCGCCCACGGCTTCCGGCGCGGCCGGTCGACCGGCACGTTCGCCGCGCCGCACGCGGGCAAACCCCTGGTCGTGCGGGTGGACCTCGAAGGCTTCTTCACCTCGGTCACCGGCACCCGCGTCCGCGGCCTGCTGGAGTCCCACGGCTACCCGCCCGCGGTGGCCGCCGCGATCACCGGCCTGCTCACCACCCGCACCCCGCCGGACACCGCGCTCCAGGCCGACTGGCCGCTGCGCCGCCGCCTCGCCGCCCCGCACCTCCCGCAGGGCGCGCCCAGCTCACCGGCCACCGCGAACGTGATCGCCCGCAACCTCGACCGCCGCCTCACGGGCCTCGCCCGCAGCCTGAACGCCACCTACACGCGTTACGCCGACGACCTCGCGTTCTCCGGCCCGGCGGACCTGCCCCTGCACCGCCTGTTGCCCGGCGTGCGGAAAGCCGTCCACAGCGAGGGTTTCCGCGTCAACCCGGACAAGACCCGCATCACCGCTCAGCACCAACGGCAACGGCTCGCCGGCCTGGTCGTCAACCACGCGCCGGCGGCGTCCCGCGCCGAGTACGACGACCTGAGAGCCGTCCTGCACAACTGCGCCCGGCACGGCCTGGAGTCGCAGAACCGCCACGGCCACCCGGACTTCCGGGCGCACCTGCGCGGCCGGGTGGAGTGGGTGTCCGCCGGACGCCCCGCCCGCGCCGCCAAGCTGACGGCGCTCCTGGACGCGATCAGCGGCTGAACGGACCGCCGATGATGGTCATCGCCACCACGATCACCGAGAACCCGAACGCCGAGTAGAGCAGCGCGTCCACGCTCCGGCTGCGGATCGCGATGAGGCCGGCCTGCTCGTCGGTCACCAGCACCCGCAGCAGCGCCGCGAGCAGCAGCGCGACGCCGATCAGCACCGCGCCCTGCCGCCAGTGGTACTGCACGACCCGCACGATGCCCAGCACGACCACCGCGACCACCAGCGCGAACGGCAGGTGCTGCCCCGCCGCGGACCGCCAGCGCTGCTCCGGCATCAGCTCCACCGCCCTCAGCCCTCCACCGAGCCGGAACCCGAACCCGAGTCGGCGGCCGCCACGCCGCGCTCGGCGGCCTCGACGGTGTTGGTCAGCAGCATCGCGATGGTCATCGGCCCGGCCCCGCCGGGGATGGGCGCGAGGAACCCCGCCACCTCCGCCACGTCCGGGTGGACGTCGCCGACCAGCCCGGCGTCGGTGCGGGTGATGCCGACGTCCACCACGGCCGCGCCCGGCTTCACCATGTCCGCGGTGATCAGGCCGGGGCTGCCCGCGCCCGCGACCACGATGTCCGCGCGCCGCACCTCGGCGGCCAGGTCCTTGGTGCCGGTGTGGCACAGGGTGACGGTCGCGTTCTCGCTGCGCCGGGTCAGCAGCAGCCCGATGGGCCGCCCGACCGTGACACCGCGCCCGACCACGGTCACGTTCGCGCCCGCGATCGGCACGTCGTAGCGGCGCAGCAGCTCCACTACACCGCGCGGGGTGGCGGGCAGCGGGGCCTCGTCGCCCAGGACGAGCTTGCCCAGGTTGACCGGGTGCAGGCCGTCGCCGTCCTTGGCCGGGTCGATGCGCTCCAGGATCGCGTTGGCGTCCAGGTGCTTGGGCAGCGGGAGCTGCACGATGTAAGCGGTGCACGCGGGGTCGGCGTTCAGCTCGTCGATGACGGCTTCCAGCTGCTCCTGCGTGGTGTCGGCGGGCAGGTCGCGGCGGATCGACGTGATGCCGACCTTCGCGCACGCGGCGTGCTTGCCCTTCACGTACGAGTGGGAGCCGGGGTCGTCGCCGACCAGGACGGTGGCCAGGCCCGGCGTCACCCCCCGCTCGACCAGCGTCGCGACCCGCGCCCGCAGGTCGTCGAAGATCGCGTCCCGGGTGGCCCTGCCGTTGAGGATCGTCGCCGTCACGCGCCCCATCTTCGCATCACCGGCGGCTCGGCAGCGCGGCGACCGCCACCGCCGCCAAGGTCAACACCGTGCCCACGACGGTGAGGACCGACAGCCGCGAACCCGCCGCCGGGACGACCGCGTCGACCGCCACCGCGCCCACCAACTGGCCCGCGACCTGCGTCAACCCGACCAGCAGCACGCCGGTGTAGCGGACGGCGAGCACCGCCGACCCGATCGTGCAGACGCCCAGCGCGCCACCGGCGTAGAACCACGGCTCGCTCGGCGCGGCGGTCGGGAACCCGCGCACCGCCACGTCCACCGCGCACACCACGAGCAGCACGGCGGTGCCGGTGGCGAAGTTGACCAGGGTCGTCACGCGGGTGCTGCCCGCGGCCTCGCGGACCAGCCCGTTGACCGCCTGTTGCCAGCCCAACCCCAGCCCCGCCAACGCGGGCAGCACCGCGAGCCACAGCGCGGCCGGCGAGCCGAAGTCGTCCGCCACCGCCACGGCCACCGCGGGCACCGCCAGCACCGCGCCCACCACGCGCGGCACGGTCAACGGCTGCCGCGTCGGCCCGAGCCCGGCCCGGTCCACGACCAGGCTGCCGACCACCTGCGCCGCCACGACCGCGACGGTGAACGCGGCGACGCCCAGCGCGGCGACCGTCAGGCCCTGCGCGGACACGAAGAACGCCCCGCACGCGCCGCCGACGCACTGCCACCACCGGATCCGCCCGCCGCGCAGGGCGTCACCCAGCCGCCGCAACCCCTTCCGCCCGCTCTCGGCCGGCAGCACGACCAGCAGCAACAGCGCCAACCCGCCGCCGAAGGACACCAGCGCGGCCAGGAACCCGTCCCGGAACACGTGCCCCAGCTCGCCGTTCAACCGGCCCTGCACCGCCAGGAACACGCCGCCGACGAACGCGACCCCCGTCCCGACGACCTTCTGCCGCGGCTCAACCAACGGGGGCGCTCTCCGGCTTCGGCGCCCGCACCCGGCTCGCCAGCACGACCCCGAGCACCGCGGCCGCCGCGCTCGCCCCGGCCGCCGCGGCCGGTCCGACGAGGTCCAGCAGCCACCCGGCCACCGGCAGGAACGCCGCCTGCCCCGCCGTGGTGAACGCCCCCAGCCAGCCGAACGCCTCGGCCTTGCGCCCCTCCGGCGCGATCTCGCTGATCCGCGTGTTGTTGGCGGCGATCGCGGGCGCGATGGCCATCCCGCCCACCCCGAGCACCAGCCCGATCAGCCACACCGACGACGGCTGCACGACCGGCGGCAGCACCGGCACCAGCGCCACCACGCCCAACGCCAGCAGCACCATCCGCCGGGTGAACCGCGGCTCCCCGTGCAGCCCGCCCGCGACCAGCCCGCCGACGACCGACCCGACGCCCCACACCGCCGTCAGCACACCGGCCAGGCCCGGCGACCCGAGGTCCCGCGCCCACGCGATGATCACCAGGTCGATGGTGAGCAGCGACGCCACGATGCACAACCCGGTGGACAAGGCGAACACCATCGGGGGATCGGCCAGCAGCGTCCGCCCGGAGTGCTTCGCCCCGCTCGGCACCGGCTCGTCCATCCCGGCCCGCCGCAGCGCCGCCCGGAACCCGAACGCGCCCAGCACGGCCAGCGCACCGCACATCCACAGCGCCGCGTAGGGGTTGAAGAACGCCACCACCATCGCCGTCAACGCCGGCCCGATGACGTAGATCAGCTCCTGCATGGACGCCTCGACGGTGAACACCGCGGTGCCCGCCGACCCGGTGGCCATGCGCGGGTAAGTGGCCCGGCTGATCGGCGTGACCGGCGGCATCATCACCCCGGCGACCGCCGCCACCAGCACCGACAGCGGCCACCACGAGGGCGGCAGCACCAGCGGGACGACGCCCGCGACCAGGATCGCCACCCCGTAGCCCAGCGCCGTGACCAGCAGCAACCGGCTCGCCGGGCTCCGGTCGGCGGCCCGGCCGCGCAACGGGCTCGCCACCCCCAGCCCGACCGCGAACGCGCCGCCCACCAGACCCGCCGCCGTGTACGAGCCGGTCCACCCCGCGATCATGAACGACGACGCCAGCGGGGTCCCCGGCATGTGGATGCGGCCCAGCAGCGACCACATGAGCAACGCGGGCAGTCCTGGTACGGACGCGAGTTCGCGGTAGGGCCGGAGCACGACCCCCACTCTGCACCCCACCCCCGACAAAACCGGCCCGAATATCGACGGGAACCCGGAGGCCTCGGCTAGCGTCAGCACCTCCTGGAGGCACAAGCGAGGGGATAGCTGTGACCGATCCCACGGGACGCCGGGCCGAGCTGGAGGCGCGCAACGCCGCCATGCGCGAGCACGTCGACAGCCTCCTGACGGAGCTGCGCGCCAAGACCGCGCAACTGCACGAGACCGCCGCGCGGGCCCAGGCGGTCAGCGCCACGGCGGTGTCCCAGGACGGCAGCGTCCGCGCCTCGGTGGACTCCACCGGCGCGTTGACCTCGCTGGAGTTCTCGCCCAACGCGTTCGAGCGCACCACGCCGGAGAAGCTCGCCAGGCTCACCACGGAGACCGTGCTGCGGGCCGTCGCCCAGGCGCGCGCCGAGGTCACCGAGGTCCTCGCCCCGGCCCAGGAGGGCGCGAGCGTGGACCTGTCGGAGTTCCTGCCCGGCGTGCCGTCGCTGGCCGACCTGATCCCGCGGCCGCCCTCGGTGCCGACCGCGACGCCGCCGCGCCGGGCCCCCGCTCCGACCGATGACGACGACGGCGACACCATCATGGACAGGAGTGGCTGGTGAACGGCGGCTTCCAGGTAGACGTGGCCGGCATGCGGCGCGGTGCCGCGCGGTTCAGCGCGGCCGGTGACTCCCTGACCGGGGTCTTCGAGGCGTTGAACGGCGCGTTGCAGGCCGAGGGCCAGTGCTGGGGCGGTGACGAGTCGGGGCAGGCGTTCGCGCAGCAGTACGTGCCGAACTCCACGGCGACCCTGGACGCCTTCAAGAACCTGGCCAAGGCGTTGCAGGACATCCGGACCGGGGTCGACGAGTCGGCCGCCGCGTACGAGGGGTCCGACCAGGGCAATGCGACCGGGATCTCCCGGACCTACTGACGTTTTCGGCTGAGGGGCGCGAGCGGTGGGCATCGAGATCCCGAGCGAGGTCACGTGGCTGTTCCCGATCGTGGTCGGGCAGAGCTGGCCGGAGGGCGACGAGACGGCGCTGCGGCGCATGGCCGACGCCTACCGGACCGCCGCGCAGGGCGTGAAGTCCGTGATCGACGAGGCCAACGGCGCCGCCTCCACGGTGACCGCCAGCCAGACCGGCGAGGCGGTGCGGCGGTTCGAGGAGTACTGGGGCAAGTTCGCCGGCGGTGACGACTCGTACCTGCCGAAGCTGCAGGAGGTGTGCGAGCAGCTCGCGGAGAGCTGCGACAACTCGGCCCTGGAGGTCGAGTACACCAAGTTGTCGATCATCGCGTCGTTGATCGCGCTGGCGATCGAGATCGCGGCGCTGATCGCGGCGGCGTTCGGGACGTTCGGCGCTTCGACCGCCGGCATCCCCATCGCGCAGCAGGCGACGCGGTTGATCGTGCAGTTCACGTTCCGGCAGCTGGTGATGGCGATCCTGCGCGAGGTGGCCATCTCGGTCGGGATCGACGTGGTCATCCAGGGCATCCAGGTGGCGCGCGGCGACCGCTCCCAGTGGGACTGGGGCAAGACCGGTGAGGCGGCCGTTTCCGGGGCCGTGTCGGGTGTCGTCGGCGGGCTGTCCGGTGGGCTGAAGTTCGAGGGCGGTGGCCTGGCCGGGCAGGTGGCCGTCGGCGCGACGCGGGGTGCGGTCGAGGGCGCCGCGTCGACTGTCGGCACGGCCGCGGTGATGGGTCAGGACATCAGCGCGCGGGACGTGCTGTTGGGCGCGACGTCCGGTGCGGTCTCCGGTGGCATCGGGGGCGCGAAGGACGGCCTGACCGTGGAGCCGCCGAGGGTGACCGCAGGAGACCCGGTCTCGCGCCCGCCGGACATCGGCCCGTCCCCCGCCCCCACCGCGCCCACCGCCGCTGCTCCCGGCGGCCCTTCCGTCCGCCGGGACGGCCTGAACCCGGTGGGCCGGGACACCACGACGACGTCCGCGGTCTCCGCTCCGCCCGCCCCGACCCCTTCCGTCGCCGCCCCGCCGCCGTCGGTCGGTGGTGACGCTTCGCCGCCGCCTGCCGGTTCGGGCGGGCGGGCAACCGTTCCGACGGCACCGGTTTCCAGCGGGACGTCCTCCATCACCGGCCGCCTGGGCGCACCGAGCGCCGCGCCCAGCACGCCGGCGGGCGGCCCTGCTCCGGTCGGTCGGACGCCCACCGCGTTCAGCGGGACCCCGGTCCCGGGTGGTGCTTCGCCCGGGGTGCCGCACTCGCCGACTCCGGGGGTCGGGACTCCCGGCGGTCCGGGGATTGGCGGGGGTCGGCCGGGTGCGCCGCTGTCCGGGCCGATGCCGACGTTCGGGGGGACGACCCCCGGCGCTCCGGCTTCCCCGGGATCCACGCCAGGCACCCCAACCACCGGCACCCCAACCACCGGCACCCCACCACTGTCCGGCACCACTCCCGGCAACCCGCCACTCGCCGGCACCACTCCGGGCGGACCGCCGCCTGCCGGCACGACTCCGGGCACCCCGCCGCCTGTGGGCGCGACCCCGGGCGGGTCCGCGACGCCCGGCGGCACGCACGCCACGCCGCCGATCGTGGGCGGCATGATGGCCGGCACTCCGATGTCCGGCAGCCCGACCGCGACCGGCGGCCCGACTCCGACCGGCGGCCCGACTCCGACCGGCGGGCCGACTCCGACCGGCGGGCCGACTCCGACCGGCGGGCCGACTGCTACCGGCGGCCCGACTCCCGGGACCGCGCCGGTCGCCGGTGGGCAGGTTCCGGGCGGCCACTCCGGGGCGAGTGCTGCCGCTCCGGGCGGTGTCTCGCCGACTCCCGGTGGTCCCGTCGGCCAAGCGCACTCCGGGCAGGGTGGTGCGCCGATGGGGGCCGGCGGGGTCGCGCCTCCTCCGATGGGTGCTGCCGGTGGTCCTGCCGCCGGTGGTGGCGGTGGTGGGCGTGGGCCTTCCGCTCCCGTGGGTGGTGGGCTCTTCAGCGACCCGAACCCGGGTGGTCGGGACCAGGGCAACCGTCCCCACGACGCCACGGGCGCCAGCTCGGTCACCGGGATCCCGTCCCAGCCCTACGCGGACGCGCCGCACATCCCGCACCAGAACTCCCCGGTCATGCCCGAACAGCGCGGCCCGGCCACGCACCAACCGGGCACGCCCCCGCCCGCCGGTTTCGGCCCCCAGCCCGGCCAACCGGGCGGCTTCGGCCCCCAGCCGGGCGGCTTCGGCCCCACCGGCCACCAGCCCGCACCCACCCCGACACCGGCACCCGCCCCGCGCACCGAGTCGACGCCACCCGCCCCGCGCACCGAAACCCCGGCCGCCCGCGGCACGGAAGCCCCGGCCGCCCGAGGCACCCAGAACCCGACCCCCGGCAACAACACCACGCCGACCCCCGACACCACCCCGACCCCGGAACCGACCGCAGGCCCCACCCCGGACACGCCGGCCGACGCCACGCCGACCGACGCCACGCCGGACACCCCCGCCGACCCCACCCCCGACACCACCGGCGAGCCGGGCGACGAGCACACCCCGGCCGACAGCCACGAGTGGCCCGAGGACACCCAGCCCACCCCACCCCCGGCCACCGACCCCTTCCCCCACAAGGGCGTCTGGGGCAACCCCGCCGGCGTGGTCCCGGGCTTCTCCCACGACGGCCCCTACCACTCCTTCCACGACAGCACCGGCCCCACGGACCGCGAAGTCGGCACCTACGACCAGCGCGCCGCCGCCATCGTCGAACCGACCTACCAGCCCTACGGCCCCCACGGCAGCTACGAGCCGTTCATCCAGGCCCACTCCAAGCCCGACGGCTCGATCGACTGGCCCCCGAACCAGGGCGCGGACGGCCCGCGCGTCGTGGTCGAACTGCCCGCCGGCACGGTCCTCGACCGGTTCGGCAGCCCCCAGGGCGACTTCCTCTCACCGCTCGACACCGACGGCAACGCGTACGGCTTCGGCGAGCGCGCGATCCTCCCGGACAGCCTCGGCAAGGGCTACCACGTCTACGTCCTCGACGCCCCGCTCACCGTCGAACTCGCCCCGGTCGCCCCGGCCTTCGACCAACCCGGCGGCGCGCGCCAACTCCAACCCGTCGCGCACCCCGACCTGGTCGACCCGAACACCGGCCAGATGAGCGTCCAGCGCCTGATCGACCTGGGCCTGATGCGCGAGGTGGACGTCCCGCCGGCCGACGGCAAGGTGCTGCCGCCCGACTTCGGCACCTTCGACGAGAACGGCGACGTCCGCACCCCCGACCCGGTCACCGTGGACGAGGCCCGCAACGGCGCGTTCGACGACTACGCCCCGCACGAGCCCGCCCGCGACATCGGCCCGGTCGCCCACCAGGGCCCGATCCCGCTCGGCGAGGTCTCCCAGCGCGTCGACCAGGCGATCCGCAACAGCCGGGTCACCGACGCCGGCGTCGCGCTGCACACCGAACCGCACCTCAACGACCTGGCCGGCCGCATCCCGCCCACCGACGGCCACGCCGTCCTGGACATCCACACCGACGGCGACGGCGTCCGCATCGGCGACCGGCACTACACCCGCGCCGAGCTGACCGAGCTGATCACCAACCACCCGGACCTCGCCAACCGGCCGCTGGTGTTCGTCGGCTGCGACGCGGCGGCGGGCGGGGAGAACAGCCTCGCCGCGCACGTCGCCCGCGAGACCGGCCAACCCGTGATCGCGCCGGACCGCCTCGCCTGGTCCGACCAGCACGGCAACCTCTACTCCAGCTCCCCGACCGAGTCCGGCGGCCCGCGGATCCCACCGGACGGCGGCTGGCACCGGTTCGAGCCCGACGGCACGAGCACCCCGGTCGGCGAGAACGGGATGCCGCCCGGCCACGAGCCCAAGGGCGACCTCGCCACCGGGGAGCACCGCGGCCGGCTCGACATCGAGCCCCAGGTCCAAACGCCCTGGCAGGAACCGCAAACGACGCACCGGCAGACCGTCCAGACCACCGAGTCGCTGTTCCGCCAGGGCGACCTGCCGCGCGACACCCGCATCGAGGTGCGGAACCCGAACGGCGAGGTCCGCACGGTCGTCCACGTGGACGCCGACGGCAACGTCTTCGTCGACGCCATCGCCCCCAACACCCGGCACGGCGACAACCCGGAGGTCCTGCACCCCGCGCCGAACGCCCACTACCGCGTCGAGACCGGCCACCGGCACGACGTGTTCGTGGCCAACCCGGACGGCACCCGCCAGACCACCACCGACACCATCAAGATCGGCGGCCAGGACGTCCAGGTCCAGCGCACGGTCCTGATCGACCCGCCGCCGCCCGCCGCGAACGGCCGCGTCACCATCGACCGCGACCACCCGATGGCCCCCAAGCCGGGCGAGGCGTTCACCGCGCGCACGGACCTCCCGCCGGACACCCGGATGGACGTCTACGACACCGAGGGCAACCACCGCGGCACCGTCCAGACCGACGGCGACGGCCGTCCGAAGTGGATCGCCGCGCCGGACTTCCTCGGCGACACCCGCAACCCCGAGGTCACGAACCCGATCCCGGGCGCGAACTACAACGTCGACCGCGGCCCGCTGCACCAGGAGTTCACCACCGACGCGAACGGCCACCCGCAGAACGCCGTCGACCGCGTCGAACCGACCACCACGAACCAGAGGTCCGTCGACGACCTCAAGCAGGGCCAGCCGTTCAGCCGGCCCGGCCAGGTGCACGACCCCAACACCGAGTACGTCGTCACCGACGAGCACGGCCAGCGCCGCGGCCGGTTCCTCACCGACGAGACCGGGCACGTGGTGTTCGAGGAGACCCACTCCGGCCAGCGCAGCCGGGTCAACACCGAGATCACCCAGGCCCCGGCGCACGCCCAGGTCACCTCGGACGGCTTCTACGGCCTCGGCCGCGCCGAACAGCCGACGCAGACCTGGCCCTCGCCCGCCAACGAGGTCGAGCTCACCCTGGAACGGACCAAAGTGGACGGTGAGTACGTCTACTCCGTGAAGGTCACCGGCGACACCTCGTCCTGGACGCCGCAGCAGCACGCGGCGGTCACCCGGCCGTTCGGCAACAGCGACCCGTTCTCCGCCCGCGCGGACCTCCCGCCGGGCACCCGGTTCGTGCTGGACGACCACAAGAACCAGGGCTACGGCACGTTCCAGACCGGCGACAACGGGTCGGTGGGCTTCGCGCACACGTTCCGCCCGTTCAGCCCGGACCTGAACCTGCCGCTGCCCAACGCGGTCCTGGTCGCCGACAACGACATGTGGCGGGGCCGCACCAACCGCGACGGTGAGACGGTCGCCACCACCGGCCGGCCCGACCTGTCCTCCGGCGGCGCGATCCGCCGGGACGGGGCCGCGCAGGTCGAGGTGGGCACGCACGGCGAGGTCGACGGCAGCGGCAAGAAGCTGTCCGACGGCGGCCACCACCAGGGCAACGAGCTGGGCTTCCCGGGCGAGGCGGCCAACCAGTCCAGCCAGCAGCGCGACCAGAACCAGGGCAACGGCCGGCCCGCGTTCGCCACCGACGAGACGTGGCACCGGATGGAGCGGGACCGGTCGAAGTTCATGAAGGCCGGCGGTACGGTCGAGATCATCGACACCTTCGCCCTGCGCGACCCGCTGACCCGGCACCCGCACACGTACCAGACCCGCTGGCGCGTGACCCGCGAGGACGGCACGACCGAGATCTACGTCAGGAGCTACCCCAATGAGCACAACGCAGCCCTCTGGCCAGTCGGCTTCTGAGCGGCACGACGAGCTGCTCCAGGTCATCGGCGGCCTGCTGCTGGACGCCGCTCCGGACGGGTTCCGCCGCGTCGACCTGCTGGTGCGGATGACGGTGGCCGTGCAGGACCTCGCGCTGACCGTGTACATGCCGGACGGCTCGACGCCCGAGGTGCTGCCGCCCGAGGGCCTGGCGGAGGCGTTCGCGCAGATGCGCCAGGCGAACTACCAGCCGGGGCGGGGCGCGTGGTTCTCGTGCCGGTGCGTGGTGAACGCGCCGCTGCGCATCGATATCACTTACAACTTCGACCACGACCCGCGGTTCGACCCGCCGGTGCCCGCCGCGGACTTCGCCCGCGACCTGGCGGCGTTCCCCCGGGACGAGGGGTTCGTGCCGGACTGGCTGCGGGACAAGCTCGCCGAAGCCGCGACCGAGG
This sequence comes from Saccharothrix sp. NPDC042600, assembly GCF_040647305.1. NCBI lineage: Bacteria > Bacillati > Actinomycetota > Actinomycetes > Pseudonocardiales > Pseudonocardiaceae > Saccharothrix > Saccharothrix sp. NPDC042600. Next base: position 23,619 of record NZ_JBEZBW010000114.1, read on the forward strand.
AGCAGAACGCATGACCGCGCCGCAGTTGGACACCGGGGACCAGAACGCGATCCTCGGCTCCCTGACCACGCTGCTGGTGCAGCGGCTGCGCGGCGACTGGGAGCAGCTGTTCGTCGACTTCCGGATGGTCGGCCGGTACCTGGAGGCCGAGGCGTCCGGCCTGACCATGTACGGGTCCTCGTTCCAGTGGCGGCTGCCGGACGAGGCGCTGCCGTTCTTCGTGCAGCTGCGCGAGGGGATGGCGCGGCCGGGCGGCGGCACGTGGCTGTCGATGAAGTTCCACCTGGTGCACCCGGACACGTACTCGGCGGAGTTCAACCGCGACACCGACCCTGACTGGGCCTCGCCGCCGGACGCCGAGCACTACGCGCGCGAACTGGAACTGCACCCGCGGGACGCGGTCCCGGCCTGGCTGGCGCAGAAGGCCGGCCTCCCCGAGCCGCCGCCGACCCCGCCCGCCGCCGCCGAGCCGCCCGCCGCCACCGAGCCGCCCGCCGCCACCGAGTCGGCCCCAGAGAACT
>NZ_JBEZBW010000115.1:0-23998 GCF_040647305.1 Saccharothrix sp. NPDC042600
TTCTTGGCAACCGGAAAAGCTGGTTGCCAAGAACCCCAAAGCGCGGTTGGGCTGCGCCCAGGCCGTACGGGGAACGAACCGAGGCCCTTCCTTGGCTTGGCAGCCCTTCAAAAGCGTGCGCGCCTGCGGCGCGTCGCTTTGCTCCGCTGGTGTCAGTGGGTGGTGGGGGTTCGGAAGACGCCTACTCCCTCTAGTAGGCCGCCGATTTCGTGGGCCGCCTCGAAGGGGGAGAGGCGGGCGTAGCCGGCCAGGTCCCAGAATTCCGGGTTTTGCCCCGGGGCGCCCACCGAGCGTTCCGCCTCGGTTCGGGCGATGCCCAGGGCCATGCACACCGCCACCGCCGCCTCGCGCGGGTCGGTGTAGAGGGCCAGTTCCGCGAAGACCCGGCCCGGCGCCGCGCCCAGGGCGAAGCGGCGCCGGGCTTCCGAGATCAGGGGCTCCATGGCCTCCACTGTGCCACGAGGCGGCCCCGCGAGCAGGTCACGAGCAGAGCACGTCCACGAAGACGGTCTTCTCCTGGTTCAGGTTCGAGATGCGCACCGAGACCGTTCCCGGGCCCGTGAGGTGCTGGTTCTGCACGTCCACGCGTTCCACGTGGCAGCCTGGCTGGTGGTCCACGGTGATCTTGTGGACGCCCACCTCCACCGCCTCCACGTGTGCTTCGTGGAACACGTACAGCTCCGGCGCGTAGTACGACCACTTGGTGTTCGTCGCCCCGTTGGTGTCGGTCCAGGTCACCTTCTTGCCGTCCAGCGGGCCCACGGTGTCCCAGCGGTTGAAGCGGGTGTCGATTTCGACGATGACCTTGTCGCCGACCTTGAAGTTGTCGGTCTTGCTGTGCGCCGGGATGAAGCCGTGGCGGTTGCCGCCCGTGCTGCCGCAGTCGACCACGGCCAGGCCGTTGGCCACGCCCAGTTGCGAGCAGCCGAGCAGGAAGTCCTCGACCGTGGTGACCCACACCTTGTAGACGCCGCCGTTGTTGGGCGTGTCCAGGTACGGGAACAGCTGCACGGTGGTCGCGTTGTGGTCGACGTCGGTGCCGGTCACGTGTTCACAGCTCGTGTCGACCACTCCGGTGATGACGCCCCCGGACACGGTGAACTGCCGGCACGCCGCCGGGTCGGTGGACAGCAGGACCTTGCCGCTCGGGTCGGTCACCTGGAACACGTACGTGCCGTCGTCCAGGCCGGCGGCCTCCTGGGGCGCGCCGGGGCCGGGGCCGCCGTCCAGGTGGACGTCCTGCTTGGTCGGGAAGTGGTTGAAGTTGACCTCGCTGCCGTCGGGCAGGGTGGTGAAGATGGCTCCGGAAGGGGCGTGGGCCTGCGCGGTGCCCACGGGTACCAGGAGTGCCGCGGCCAGGGCGCTGACCGCCCCGGCCGCTCGTGCGAGTGGTCTCATGTCCGGTCTCCCAGCGAGTGCGGCGGGACCGGAAGGCGTGCCGCGGCGTCGGGGAGCCTTCCGGCTACCGGTCACCCCTACGCGACCGGCCCCGACGCCGCTGGGCGACGACGATACGCTTGGTGAACACCGCAGGCCAGGGGCCTTTGGGCCCTAGGGCAGGACGGCCTCGATCGCCTTGACCACGTCGTCGTCCTCGGGCTCGGTGCGCGGGCGGAAGCGGGCGACGACCTCGCCCTCGGGGGAGATCAGGAACTTCTCGAAGTTCCACTGCACGTCGCCGGCCGTGCCGTCGGCGTCGGCGTGCGCGGTCAGCTCCGCGTACAGCGGGTGCCGGCCGGGGCCGTTCACCTCGACCTTCTCGAACAGCGGGAACGTCACGCCGTAGGTGGTGGAGCAGAACGTCGAGATCTCCTCCGCCGTGCCCGGCTCCTGCCCGGCGAACTGGTTGCACGGGAAGCCGACCACGGAGAACCCGGCGTCGCCGAAGCGCTGCTGGAGCCGCTCCAACCCGGTGTACTGCGGCGTCAGGCCGCACTTCGAGGCCACGTTGACCACCAGCAACGCCTTGCCCCGCAACGACCCCAGGCTGCTCGGCTCGCCGGCGACGGTGTTCACGGCGATGTCGTGGATGCTCATGTCCCCACCCTACGGGGGCGGAACACCGTCACCACGACCCGCAGGCCCAACAGGACGCTGATGACCAGCAGGTTGTACCCGAACACCTGGTACAGCGTGATGTCCGGGCCGACCTTCGGACCGCCGTCCGCGCCGAGCAGGAGCACGGCCATCAGGCCCGCGGTCGCGCCCAGCACGGTCAACATCACCTGGTGCAGCAGGGAGGTCACGAACTGGCGGTCGCGGTCGTCGGCGAACAGCCGCATGCTCAGCCCCAGCCGACCCTGTTCCAGCGCGCTGGAGATGCGTTCCGCCCGCCGGGGCAGCCGCTTGAGCAGCGGCAGCATCGAGTGCAGTTCCTCGGTCACCGTGCGGCGCAACGACTCCGGGCTCAGGCGTTCGCTGAATTGCTTGTCCGCGAACGCCCTGGACTCCACCACGATGTTGAACCCGGGTGACAGCGCGCCCAGCGTGCCCTCCACGGTCGCCAGCGCCCGGAACACCGCGGCGATCTCCGGCGGGATGCTCAACCCGTACCGGTAGACCAGGGTGAACAGGTCGCCGAACATCTCGACGTCCGGCCGCATCCCGGCGCCGAGGTGCCGCGCCATGAACTGCCCGAGCGCGCGTTCCAGTTGCTGCTCGTCGATCTCGTCGGGCCGGGACACCAGTTCCAGCAACGAGTCGCGCAGGCCGGCCGGGTCGCCGTGGTCGATGGCGAGCAGCATCTTGCCCAGCGCGGACCGCAGTTGCGCGTCGATGCGGCCCACGGAACCGAAGTCCAGCAAGCCCAGGCGGCCGTCGCGCAGCAGCATGATGTTGCCGGGGTGCGGGTCGGCGTGGAAGACGCCGTCGAGCATCACCTGGCGCAGCAGCACGTCCAGCAGTGACCGGGCGAGCCCGTCGCGGTCGGTCGACTCCAGCGGGGCGGACCGCAGCGGCACGCCGTCCAGCCGGTCCATCACCAGAACCCTTGCCGTGCACAGGCTCTCGTGCGCCCGCGGCAGCACCACGCCGGTCCCGTCGGACGCCGCCCGCACCGCCTGGAGGTTGCGCGCCTCCACGCGGAAGTCCAGTTCCTCCAGCAGGGCGGCCGAGAACCCGGCGGCCAGGTCGCGCACGCCGATGGCGCGCCCCCACCGCGTCCGGTCGTGCAACGTGCCCGCGAGCCGGTTCACGATGTCCAGGTCGCCCTCGGCGATCCGCCGCACCCCGGGCCGCTGCACCTTGACCACGACCTCCTCGCCCGACTTCAGCCGCGCCCGGTGCACCTGCGCCACGGACGCCGCCGCGATGGGCGTCGGGTCGAACTCGGCGAACACCTCCTCGGGCGGCCCGACCTCGGCCACCAGCACCTCCCGCACGGCGGCCCACGGCGCGGCGGGGACCTTGTCCTGCAACAGGGTCAGCTCCTCGACGACGTCCGCCGGCAGCAGGTCGGGCCGGGTGGACAGCACCTGGCCGAGCTTCACGAACGTCACGCCGGCCTCCTCCAGCGCGAGCCGCAGCGACCGCGCGACCCGCGTGTCGGTCCGCTCCCGGCCGCGCAGGTAGGGGCCCAGGCCGTGGCGGAACGCGATGGCCGTGATGCGCGAGTACCGGCGCGCCCGGACCACGCGGGCGCGGGCGGCCCGCCACCACTCGGTGGGCGGCGGGATGGACCCGGTGGGCACGATGATCTCGGCGAAGGTGAGCAGCGCGATCATCAGCAGCAGCGCGATGCCGAACTGGACGGTGCCCAGCGCGCCGGTCGTCTCCGGGCCGGGCATCCCGCTCAGGACGCTCGCGGTGATAGACAGGCCCATCATGCACGCGAACGCGGTGCGCACCAGCCCGACCCGCAGCCCGAGGATGCGGCGCGCGGCCAGCGCGATGCCGAGCACCATCGCGAGGAAGGTCAGCGGCACGCCGACGGTGTAGAGCAGGAAGTCGTCCATGAGTCCCCCAGAACCGGTTCGGCCGGAGGATAGAGCGGTCCGCCTGAGAATCGACGCCGGTCACCCAAAGTTCGGATGAATATGCTCCGGAGTCCGGTGACCGTCTTTGCTGAAGCCGTTAAGTCGCACCAATTCAAGAATGTGAAGATTGTTGACGAATGTGACCCGGGTCTCTACTGTCGGGTGACAGATCGGATGAATCGATCGCCCAGACCCCCGCTGGGGGCCCACGACTTCGGCGGCGGTGTCGTGGACCCCCAGCGGGTCCCAGTTCAGCGGTGCCGCGCGATCCAGTCGAGCGCGTCGGGCATGTGGCGCAGGACGGAGATGTGGCCGTCCGACGGGAAAAGGCGCAATTCGGCGCGGCAGCGCGCGGACAGCCATTCCGAGTGCTCGGCGGGCACCACCCGGTCGCGCACGCCGTGCAGGAACAGCGCGGGCACCTCCAGCGGGCCCGGGTCGAACCCCCACGGGTTCACGTACGCCAGGTCGTCGTCCACCAGCCCGCCGGGTCCGCCGGCCAGCGCGGGCCCCACGACCCGCTCGAACCAGGACCACGGCCCGTCCAGGGCCGCCAGGTCGGCGTCGGTGAACTCGGGGTTGTACTCCACCCCGGCCGCCTCGTGGGCCTCCTTCTCGGCCCGCCCGGCCAGCGCCGCCCGCAGCGACCCCACGCCGGAGGCGGCCATGCCGGCGAACCAGTCCAGCCCGGCCGCGGTGAACCCGTCGTACGGGGCGAGCCCGGCGGAGACCACCGCGGCGGTCACGCGGGAGGGCAGCAGCGCGGCGCAGGCCAGCGCGTGCGGCGCGCCGCCGGAGTGGCCGACCACGGCGAAGCGGTCCAGGCCCAGGGCGTCGGCGACGGCCGCGACGTCCCGGGCGGCGGACGCGACGTCGCGGCCGGGGGTGCGGGTGGACCCGCCGTAACCGGGGCGGTCGTAGGACACCCAGCGCAGGCCCAGGCGGTCCGCGTCGGCGAACAGGGGCTCGGGTGGCGCGCCGGTGTTGGGGGTGCCGTGCAGCCAGAACACCGGGAAGCCGCCGGTACCCGTGTCGTGGGCGTGCAGCGTCCGACCGTCGGTGCTCACGCTCAACTCGGCCACGGGGCCGAGCCCAACCTCAGACGTCGAACAGCGGTCCCGTATGCGCGCGCATGACGCACGAGTTCTCGTAGGTGGCGGTGAACTGCCGCGACTTGCCGCGCCACATGCCGGTGAGGCGGACCGTGATCGGGTCGTACTGCATGGTGCAGGCGATGCCCGGCTCGGGCTGCAAACCGTTGAGGTCACCGTCCACATCGGACAGCAACTGGCAGGCGGCGTCGGCGTCCGGGTGGCTGCCGCCGGCCGGTTCGCAGGTCAGGTTGGCCATCCGCACCTGGGCCACCGATCGGGTGGTGGTGACGTTGAGCGTGGTCTCCGGGGCCGCGGTGACCATCGGAGCGAAGGCGGCCATGGCCGCCAGGAGGGGAAGTGGTGCCATGTCACCACAGTGGCGCGCGGGGTGCCACGTCCTCCAGCCATCTCACTACATCGTGTGACGAACCGGTTTCAAACCGTTGATCGTCGAGCGGTCACACCAGCCCCCGCCGGGCGGCGTTCATGCCGGCCTGGAACCTGGTCGCCGCGTCCAGTTCCGCCAGCAGGGCCGCCATGCGCCGGGTCATCGTCCGCTGCGTCATGCCCAGCGACCGCATGATGGCCGCGTCCTTCAGGCCCGCCGCGAGCAGCGCGAGCACCTCCCGGTCGCGGTGCGCGCCGCGCAGCGCCGTCCCGACCGGGGCCGCCTTCTCCCACAGCAGGTCGAAGCACGCGACCAGCGCGTCCAGCAGCGGCGAGCGGTGCACCAGGATGCGCACGCCGGTCTCGGACGCCTCGAAGCTGAGCGGGATCAGCGCCGTGCGCCGGTCGGCGATCATCATCTTCATCCGCACGTCGGGCAGGGCCCGGGCGTCCTCGCCGGCCGCCGCGTAGTCCGCGATCTGGGCCAGCCGGGCCGGGTCGTCCACGGACGGCAGGTGGTAGATCGTCCGGTACGCCACCCCGCGCCGCAGGGCCTGGAACTCCGCCGCGTTGTGCTCCGGCGCGCCGCCCAGGTAGGGCGGGCAGTCGATGAGCAGCACCTCCTCCCGCGCGGCGGACTGGAGCTGGGCGATGTGGTGGCGCACGGCCGGCCCGCCCTCGATCAGCTCGACCAGGTCGCCGGGCTCGCCGCCCGGGGCCCGCTCGTACTCGGTCGCCAGCCGCCGGGTCACCGCGCGCAGCCGGTCCAGCTCCCCGGCGCGGCGCACCGCCAGGGCGTCCAGCGCGACCTGCGGCGGCGCGGCGACGTACCGGGCCGGGCGGCCGGCGAGCTTGGTGACCAGCCCGGCGGCGGCCAGGTTGGCCAGGGCCCGGGACAGCCGGCCCGCCGGCAGGTCCACCGCCGCGGCCAGCCGGGCGGCGTCGGCGCGGGGCAGCCGCAGCAACCCGAGGTAGACCGCGCCCTCGGTGCGGCCCAGCCCGACCGGTTCCAGGAAGTCGGCGTCCACGTCGTCCACCGACCCCATGCTGCCGGCCAGTTGTGGCCAACGGCCAGAGCTGCCCTTTCCGGTGCACCTCCCGCGGGCTAGCTTCGACGGTTCGGGACACCAACGGTGGAAGACGGTGGACATGGACCGGGAACTGCAGCAGATCCTCCGCACCGGCCCGTTCGAGTCCGCGCTCGACGCGGCCATCGAAGCGTCCGGCCTGACCCTCGACCGGCTGTGCAGCCGGCTGCGCGACAGCGGCGTGACCGTCAGCCGCACCTCGATCTCGTACTGGCGCAACGGCCGCAGCCGGCCGGAGCGCGCCCGGTCGATGGCCGCGCTCACCCGGCTCGAACAGGTCCTGGGCCTGCCCCCGTCGTCCCTGGTCGCCCTGTTGGGCGCACGCCGGCCGCGGGGCCGCCGGCCGGGGCGTCCGCCGGGCACGCTGTCGCGGCGCGACCTGTGGCCCTCGTGCGGGTCGCTGCTCACCGGGCTGGACGCCTCCGCCGACGCCCGTCTGGACTTCCTGAGCGTCAACGACGCGCTGGTGGTGGACGAGCGCACCGGCGAGCGCCGGCAGCGGACCCGGCTCGTGGTGCGCGCCGCCGCCGACCGCGTGGACCGCTACCTGGTGTGCCACGAGGTGGACGACCCGGGGTTCCCGCCGCCGGAGCTGGTCGGCGTCGCACACGCCCGGCGGGGCCGGGTGCGCCGGGACGAGGCCGCCCGGTCGCTGGTCGCGGAGTTCCTGTTCGACCGCCCGCTGGACCGCGGCGAGCACACCGTCCTGGAGTACGAGGTGCGCCTGCCCGACGGCCAACCGCTCGACCACTACTACCGCCGGTTCACCCGCCCGGTGGGCCTCTACACGCTGCAACTGCGGTTCGCCGGGCCACCGCCGGGCCGGGTCCGCCGCTACGACCGGGCCGGGCTGCGCGGCCCCGAGCGCCACGCCGAGGAGCTGTGGCTGGGCGCGGCCGGCACCACCGCGCTGGTCGCCCCGTCGGTCCGGCCGGGCACCGTCGGCGTGCGCTGGGAGTGGTGAAAACACCGGAAAACTGTTCCGCGAGAACGGCCCCCACCTGCGGCGGAGCACGGCGGAACACCCGGCGATCCGACCGGTAACACAACCGTTCAGGTACCGAACCACCCCCGACTACCTTCCGGTTCCCCTGCTCCGGGCCGGTGAACGCCCGGAGTCCGAGAAGGAGTCGATCAATGCCCTGCACATCCCGAACACTGCTGGCGGCGATCACCGCGCTGGCACTCGCGGCGCTCGCGCCGCCCGCGTCGGCGGCCGAACCCGAGGGCGAGGTGCGCGTCGCGGCCCAGGACCCCGTGCCCGGCGTCTACCTCGTCAAGCTCAAGGACGGCGTCCGGGCGTCGAGCGGCGCGGCCGACCTGACCGCCCGCTACGGCGGCAAGGCCACGCACGTCCTGGAGAAGGTCATGCGCGGCTTCGTCGTGGAGGACCTGACCGAGCGGCAGGCCCGGCGGCTGGCGGGCAACCCGTCGGTCGAGTCGGTGACCCAGTCCGGCACCGCCCGCGCCGCCGACGTCCAGGACAACCCGGCCAACTGGGGCTTGGACCGCATCGACCAGCGCGACCTGCCGCTGGACCGGAAGTACGACTACCCCGCCACCGCGGGCTCCGGCGTCAACGTCTACGTCGTGGACACCGGCATCCGGTACTCCCACCAGGAGTTCGAGGGTCGCGCCAAGTACGCCGCCGACTTCGTCGTCCCGCCCACCAACGGCGACGACTGCGACTCCGCGAAGCAGGGCCACGGCACCCACGTGGCGGGCATCGCGGGCGGCAAGACCCGCGGCGTGGCCAAGAAGGCGACGCTGTGGTCGGTGCGCATCCTCGGCTGCCAGTCCACCGGCAAGGACAGCGACATCGTCGTGGCCGCCGAGTGGATCGCCAAGAACGCGGTCAAGCCGGCCGTGGTCAACATGAGCGTGTACGCCGACGATCCCACGGTCGGTGTGGACGCCATCAAGGGCGCGATCGCGTCCGGCGTGCAGTGGGCGCTGATCACCGGCAACAACGGTGGCAACGCGTGCAACTACGGCCCGGGCAGCCGCGTCGAGACCGGTGTGCGGGTGGCCAACTCGACCAGCTCCGACCAGCGCGCCGGCGACTCGAACGACGGTCCCTGCACCGACCTGTTCGCGCCCGGCTCGAACATCGACTCGGCGGTCAACACCTCCAACACCGCCTACGGCCAGAAGTCGGGCACGTCGATGGCCGCGCCGCACGTGGCCGGCGCGATGGCGCTGCGGCTGGGCGAGCAACCGTCGGCCACGCCCGCCGACCTGAAGAAGTGGGTCGTCGACAACGCCACCACCGGCAAGATGACCGGCATCCGCACCGGCACGCCCAACCGCCTCCTGCACGTCCCGGCCGCGCGGCAACCCGTCGACGACTTCTCGATCGCGGCCACCCCGGCGTCGGTGAGCGTCGATCCGGGCGCGGCGGTGACGACCAGCATCACCACGACCGTGACCAGCGGGTCGGCGCAGACCGTCGCCCTGTCGGCGAGCGGCCTGCCGGCGGGCGTGACGGCGGCGTTCGAGCCGTCCTCGGTCACCGCGGGCGGCTCGGCCAGGCTGACGCTGACCGCCGCGGCGAGCACCAGCCCCGGCGACCACCGCGTCACCGTGACCGGCAAGGGAACCGACGCCACGCGCACCGCGGACGTGTCCCTCAAGGTCAACGGCGAGGTCCCGAACGACTTCACCCTCAGCACCACCCCGTCCAGCGGATCGGTGGCGGCGGGCTCGTCGGTGTCCACCACGGTCGGCGCGTCGGCGGTCACCGGGCAGATCGGGACCGCGGTGATCGGCGGTCGGCAGACCACGGTCGCCAAGTACCCGTTCATCATCTCCCAGCACCGCACCGGCGGCGTGCGGCCGGCCGAGCAGTCCTGCACCGGCTCGGTCGTGGCCAAGCGGGCGGTGCTCATCGCGGCGCACTGCAAGTTCTCCCAGGGCGACCCGAAGTACCTGGTCTACGGCCGTGACGACCTCACCGACACCAGCACCGGCACCCGCATCGAGGTCGAGGAGTACCGCGTCCACCCCGGCTACAACCCCAGCGACGGGTGGCGCACCGGCTTCGACGTGGCCGTGATCTTCACCAAGACCGACATCCCGACACCCGCCGGCATGGCCTACCCGGCCATCGCGCGCTCCGGCGACTCCCTGCCGCTGGGCACCCGGGGCACCGCCATCGGCTACGGCAAAACCGACTCGCAGGACGCGCAGCGCAACAGCAAGCTGTGGGAGACGGTCCTGCCCACGGTGGACGACCAGAACTGCCGCAACATCAACTCGCAGTTCGACACCCGGTACATGTTCTGCGACGGCTACGGCGACGGCAGCACCGGTCTGTGCCAGGGCGACTCCGGTGGCCCGTACTACCACAACGGCAAGATCTGGGGCGTCTTCTCCTGGCTGCGCACCGACTGCGCGTCCTACAACGCGCACGCCAAGATGTGGGGCGTGCTCGGCGACTGGGCGAACGAGCAGATCGGCGGCACGCCGCCCGCGGGGGACATCACGTTGTCCGCCGGCGGGTTGCCGCCCGGCGCGACGGCGTCGTTCAGCCCGTCGGCGATCGGTGTCGGCGGCAGCTCGACGCTGACCATCAGCACCTCGGCGGCCACCCCGACCGGTGAGCACCGCATCACCGTCAGCGGCACGCGCGGCTCCGTGACCCGGCAGACGGTCTACACCCTGACCGTCACCGGCGGCGGGACGACGAAGCTGACCCTGGCCGACCCCGGGACGCAGACCAGCGTCAAGGGCAAGCCGGTCAGCCTGCAGATGACCGCCTCCGGCGGCTCCGGCGGCTACCGCTTCACCGCCTCCGGCCTGCCCGCCGGCCTGTCGATCAACTCGTCCACCGGGCTGATCGGCGGCACGCCGACGACGTGGGCGAACTACCACCCGACCGTGACCGTGACGGACAGCTCGGGCGCACGGGCCGAAGTGTCGTTCTACTGGTTCATCTTCCCGTACTAGTGCTGCCTCACGGAGGCGTTGACCCGGTGACCGGCCCGGTGGGCTGACCGACCAGGCTGGTCCTCCCGTGTGGAGCGGGGGACGCCCGAGGACGATCGGTGAGGCGATCCGGCAACGGATCCGCCCGATCGCCCGGACGTCCCCCGCTTCCGGGGCATCACCCGGCTTCGCCACCGACTCACCCATCCGGGACCGGCCCGCCGAGGTCCGCGTGACACGGCACCGGACGGGCCTTGCTGGGCGCGTGCCCCGGGCACCAGGGTGGGTGGATGGGGACCACGGGTGTGCGCCGCGTGGCGCTGGCGAGTTCCGCGGGCAACGCGGTGGAGCTGTACGACTTCCTCCTCTACGGCACGGCGACCGCGCTGGTGTTCGACAAGCTGTTCTTCCCGTCCTTCGACCCGCGCGTCGCCACGCTGCTGGCGTTCGCGACCTTCGGCGCCGGGTTCCTCGCCCGGCCCCTCGGCGGCGTGGTGATCGGCCACTTCGGCGACCGCGTCGGCCGCCGCTCGATGCTCGTGCTGACGCTGACCGCCACCGGCGTGTGCACGGCCCTGATCGGCCTGCTGCCGACCTACTCGTCCATCGGCATCGCCGCGCCGATCCTGTTGGTGGCGCTGCGGATCGTGCAGGGCTTCTTCCTCGGCGGCGAGCAGGGCGGGGCGACCCTGATGGCCGTCGAGCACGCCCCGGCCGGGCGGACCGCGTGGTACGGCAGCTGGACGTTCCTCGGCTCGCCGGTCGGGTTGGTGCTGGCCAACGGGGCGATGGCGCTGGCGACGGCCGTGTCCGGGGACGCGTTCCTGTCGTGGGGGTGGCGGCTGCCGTTCCTGTTCAGCCTCGTGCTGGTCGGCGTGGGGCTGTACGTGCGGCTGTCGGTCGAGGAGAGCCCCGAGTTCCGGGCGGTGCGGTCGGAGGACCGGGCGCGGGTGCCGGTGGTGGACGTGCTGCGGCGGTCGTGGCGGAAGGTGGTGCTGGGTGCGGGGGTGAACCTCGGGTTCACCATGTTCATCTTCGTGCTCGCCGCGTTCGTGCTGTCGTACGGGACCCGGCAGCTCGGCATGTCCAAGTCGTTGCTGCTGAACGCTTCCCTGGTCGGCGCGGCGGCGCAGGCGGTGGCGCTGCTGGTGTTCGCGCGGCTGTCCGACCGGGTGGGGCGGTTGCCGGTGATGCTCGGCGGGGCGGCGTTCCTCGGGGTGTTCGCGCTGCCGTTGTTCTGGTTGCTGGAGACCCGGTCGCCGGTGGGGGTGGTCGTCGCCCTGGTGGTGGGTTTCGCGGGGTCGGCGGCGCTGTTCGGGCCGATGCCCGCGTACTACGCCGAGCTGTTCGGGACGCGCGTGCGGTACAGCGGGGTGTCGTTGAGCTACCAGCTGGGTGCGGTGCTGGGTGGCGGGCTGTCGCCGTTCGTGGCGCAGTGGTTGTTGGGCGTGACACCGACCCGGGACTCGTGGCCGGTGTCGCTGTACCTGATCGCCGGGGCGATGGTGAGCGCGTTGTGCCTGTTGGCGATCGGGGAGACGCTGCGCTCTAGAGCGTGACCACCGCGTTGGTGCGCGCCGACTCGAAGGCCGCTTCCACGACCTCCAGCCCGGTGACCGCGTCGGCGACGGGGACCGGGCTCCCGCCGGCCGCGATGCCGGCGTAGAAGTCCTGGTACGCGCCGCGTTCGGTCTGGACGGTGTCGCCGTTGAGCCGGCCCCAGGCCTCTTCGGGGTCGGCGCCCCAGCCCGTGCCACCGGGCACCGCGCCGGCTTTCAGGAGGTCTTCCTGCGGGTCCATGCCGTGCTTGACGTAGGCGGCCGCGGAGCCGAGGACGCGGAAGCGGGGGCCGAGGTCGGCGGCGAGCGCGGACGCCCAGAGGTGGGAGACCGTGCCGTTGGCGTGGGTGAGGGCCAGGAAGGCGTCGTCGTGCGCGTGCGCCGCCGGGCGGAGGGTGCGCACCTCGGCGTAGACGTGCGTGGGCCGGCCGAACAACGCGATCGCCTGGTCCACCAGGTGGGTGCCGAGGTCGTAGACGATGCTGCCCAGGTCGGCCGGGTCGCCGGACTCCTTCCAGGACTCCTTCACCTCCGGCCGCCACCGCTCGAAGCGCGACTCGAACCGGTGGACGTGGCCGAGCCGGTTCTCCGCGGCGAGCCGGGAGACGGTCCGGAAGTCGCCGTCCCAGCGCCGGTTGTGGAACGGCACCAGCCGCCTGCCCCCGGCTTCGGCGAGTGCCGCCAGGTCCCGGGCTTCGGCGGCGGTCGCCGCGAAGGGCTTGTCCACGACGACGTCCAGGCCGTGCTCCAGCGCGGCGCGGGCGTGCTCGGCGTGGCGCCGGTTGGGCGTGGTCACGACGACGAGGTCGAGGTCGCGCTCCCACAGCTCGTCGATCGTGCCGACGACCGCCACCCCCGGGTAACGCTCCTGGACCTGCCGCCGCCGCTCGGGGTTGCCGGTGACGACGGCGGCGAAGTCGAGCCCGTGCGTGGTGGCGAGGAAGGGCGCGTGGAACGCGGCCCCGCCGAGCCCGTACCCGATGAGAGCGGTGCGCATGGGCGCCAACCCTAGGCGTCCCACGACTTGGACGCTCTGTCGCGCCCGGTGACCCAGCGCTACCTTTGCCCCATGAGCCCGCTCGTGACCCGTCGGCACGTCGATTACGTGCGCGTCACCAGCATGGCCTGTCCCCAGGCCTGACCTCCGCTCGCCCGACCGAGCGGCGACACCCACCTCACGGCCCCGCGTGCCCGTTCGCGCGTCGCCGACCCGCCGGCGCGCCTTCCCCCGTCCCGGCTCGCTCCCGTCCCCGTCCCGCCCGACCCGTTCCGAGCCCCGCTCTCCCAGCGCGAACAGGAGTACGTGCATGTCCTGGTCCTTCGACACCAAGCAGGTCCACGCCGGAGCCTCGCCCGACCCCGCCACCGGCGCCCGTGCGACGCCGATCTACCAGACCACCTCCTACGTCTTCCGCGACACCGCGCACGGGGCCGCCCTGTTCAGCCTGGCCGAGCCCGGGAACATCTACACGCGCATCAACAACCCCACCCAGGACGTCCTGGAGCAGCGGGTCGCCGCGCTGGAAGGGGGTGTCGCGGCCGTGGCCTTCGCCTCCGGGCAGGCGGCGGAGACGGCGGCCATCCTGAACCTCGCCCGCGCGGGCGACCACCTGGTGTCCAGCGCCTCCCTCTACGGCGGCACCTACAACCTGTTCCACTACACCCTGCCCAAGCTCGGCATCGAAGTGTCCTTCGTGGACGACCCGGACGACCTCGACGCGTGGCGCGCCGCCGTGCGGCCGAACACCAAGCTGTTCTTCGCCGAGTCGTTGGCCAACCCGCGCAGCAACGTGCTGGACATCGCGGCGGTCGCCGAGGTCGCGCACGACGCCGGGGTTCCGCTCGTCGTGGACAACACCGTCCCCACCCCGTACCTGCTCCGGCCGCTGGAGCACGGTGCGGACATCGTCGTGCACTCCGCCACCAAGTACCTCGGCGGCCACGGCACGGCCATCGCCGGTGTGGTCGTGGACGGCGGCAAGTTCGACTTCGGGGACGCCGAGCGGTTCCCCGACTTCACCGAACCCGACCCCAGCTACCACGGGTTGCGGTACTGGCCCGTGCTGGGTCACGGGGCGTTCGCCGCGAAGCTGCGGGTGCAGGGCCTGCGGGACACCGGCGCGGCGATCGCCCCGTTGACCAGTTTCCTGATCCTGCAAGGGATCGAGACGCTGTCCCTCCGCATCGAACGGCACGTCGCCAACGCGCGCGTGCTCGCCGAGTGGCTGGAGTCGCGGGACGAGGTGGAGAAGGTGCACTACGCCGGACTGCCGTCCTCGCCCTGGCACTCGCTGGCGCGGAAGTACCTCCCGCTGGGCGCGGGCGCGGTGGTGTCGTTCGAACTGCGGGGCGGGGCCGAGGCGGGCAGGGCGTTCGTCGACGGGGTCGAGCTGTTCAGCCAACTGGTCAACATCGGCGACGTGCGCAGCCTCATCGTCCACCCGGCCAGCACCACGCACAGCCAGCTGACGCCGGCCGAGCAGGCGGTCACCGGCGTGACGCCCGGCCTGGTGCGGCTGTCGGTGGGCATCGAGGGCGTCGAAGACCTCAAGGCGGACCTGGAGGCGGGGTTCCGCGCCGCCAAGTCCGTGCAGTGAGGAGCGGGTCCACTCTCGGGGAGACCCCTCCCGTCGCCGGCGGGTGGCGGGAGGGGGACCCGAACGGGCGACGCCGGTGGTTGACCGGGGAACTCCCCGGCCTGCCGCTGCGCATCGCCTACGAGACCTGGGGCGCGCTGAACGCCGACCGCTCCAACGCGGTGCTCGTCCTGCACGCCCTCACCGGCGACAGCCACGTCGCGGGGCCCGCCGGTCCCGGGCACCCGACGCCGGGGTGGTGGGACGGCCTGGTCGGGCCCGGTCGGGCGCTGGACCCGGCGCAGTGGTTCGTCGTGGCCCCGAACGTGCTGGGCGGGTGCCAGGGGACCACCGGTCCGTGGTCGGCGGCGCCCGACGGGCGGCCGTGGGGACGGCGGTTCCCGGACGTCACCGTGCGTGATCAAGTGGCGGCCGAGGTGCTGCTGGCGGACGCGTTGGGCGTCTCGGCGTGGGCGGCGGTCCTGGGTGGCTCGATGGGAGGGATGCGTGCTCTCGAATGGGCGGTTTCTGTACCTGATCGAGTGAAGTCTTTGTTGGTGGTGGCCGCGCCCGCCGCGTCCACCGCGGAGCACATCGCGTTGGCGTCGGCGCAACTGCGCGCGATCGAGCTCGACCCCGTGGCCGGCATGGGCGTGGCCCGTCGGATCGCCCACCTGAGCTACCGGAGCGAGCCGGAACTGGCCGCGCGCTTCGGCCGGACCGTCCAGCCCGACGGCCGGTACGCGGTGGAGTCGTACCTGGACCACCACGCCGACAAGCTCGCCCGCCGCTTCGACCCCGAGAGCTACGCGGTGCTGACCCGGGCCATGAACGGCCACGACGTCGGCGCGGGTCGCGGGGGCGTCCGGGCGGCCCTGTCGCGGGTGCGCGCGCGGACGATTGTGGCCGGCATCGACTCCGACCGGCTCTACCCGGTGCGCCAGCAGGCCGAGATCGCCGAGGGCGTCCCCGGAGCCGACCTGCGGGTGATCACCTCGCCGCACGGCCACGACGCGTTCCTGATCGAGGTCGACCAGGTCGGGGCGCTGGTGACCGAACTGCTCAAGGACGGCTGAGGGGGCGCGGGGTGTGCCCGCGCCCCCCGTCGTGGCGTGCGTCAGAAGCCGGCCGTGATCCGGGTGAACTCCCAGTCCGGCTGCGCGATGCCCGAGCAGTTGGACGACACCTGGCCGTCGCAGCCGCCCCGGTCGCGGTTGACCGCCCAGAACGAGAACCGGCCCAGGCCGTTGGACTTGGCCCAGTCGCGCAGGGCGGTCCAGGTGGCCGTGGTGGTGACCTCGCGCTGGTCGGACAGGCCGTTCATGCCCGAGATGCCCGCGTGGTTGAACGCCACCGCGTCGGACCACCCGAACGTGGACTTGAGCTTGTCCTTGAGCCCCACGGTCGCGTTGATCGTGTCCGTGCGGATGTCGGAGCTGCCGAAGTCGAACGGCATGATCGTGAAGACGTCGATGTTCGCGCCCAGCGCGTTCGCCCGCTCGATCAGCCGGTTGCCCCACGAGTTGGGGCCGGTCCGGGTGGTCGGGATGGTGACGATCGTCTGGATGCCCGGGTTGTTCTGCTTCACGATCTTGAGCGCCTCCAGGATCCGGTCCTGGACGGTCGCGTTCTCGAACTCGTCGGTGTTCTCGATGTCGATGTCGATCGCCTTCAGGGCGTAGGCGTCGATCACCTTCTGGTACGCGCCCGCAAGCGCTTGCGGGGTCGAGCAGTTCGGCCCGAGCTTGTTGCCGCTCCACCCGCCGAACGACGGCACGACGTCACCGCCCGCCGCCCGGATCTGGGCGATGGCGTTGGCGTCGATCCCGCCGGTGAGCGGGCGGTTGCCGTCCCAGGCGGGGTTGCAGCCGCCCTGCGCGAGCACGAACGCCATGGTGAACCACTTGACGCCGGTCGCGTTCATGACCGTTTGGGGCGCCGGCGGGTTGCCCCAGCCCAGGAACAGGTAGGGCGCGCCCCGGCCGCCCGGCGCGGGGCCGGTCTGCGTCGTGGCGGACACCTGGTTGGACGGGCCGGACGCGTTGCCGGCGGCGTCGCGGGCCTTGACGGTGAACTGGTAGGTGGTGCCGGGGGCCAGGCCGGACACGGTCGCGGTGGTGCCGGTGACCGTGGTGACCGAGGTGCCGCGGTGGACGTCGTAGGCGGTGACGCCGACGTTGTCGGTCGAGGCGTTCCAGGCCAGTGACACCGAGCTGCTGGTGGTGCCGGTGACCCGGAGGTTGGCGGGTGCGGTCGGCGCGGTGGTGTCGCCGCCTCCGCCGCCGGTGCAGGGTGCGCCGTTGACGGTGCAGTTGAGCGGCGCGCCGGAGCCGGCGCCGACGAAGCCGAAGCTCGCCGAGGCGTTGACGCCGACGTTGCCGTTGTACTCGCGGTTGGTGGCGACGTAGTGGTCGCCGGTCCGGGTGATCAGCGCGTCCCAGTAGGAGCCGAGGGACGTGCCGGCGGGGAGGTCGAACTCGACCTTCCAGGAGGTGATGGCGTTGGGGCCGCCGTTGGTGATGGTGAACTTGCCCTCGAAGCCGCTGCCCCAGTCCTGCGCCTTGGCGAAGGTGGCGGTGACCCCGGGTGCGGCCGACGCGGTCGGCCCGGCGATGGCGAGTGATCCGATGGCCAGGGCGCCGGCTGCCAGCACCGCGCCCATTCTTGTCTTCATGAGGAACTCCTCGGCGGATCGGCAGGGTAATCGCGCCCACCGGCGAGACTGGTCTAGACCACCGAGATTGTCAATGCTCCTTCTCAAGGGCGTGTGGGCCTGGTTCGGGGTTGGCACTGGTTTGACTGGTGCCAGCGCGCAGCCTCCCCGCAGGCGTCGCACGGCTCACGCGCTAACCCCGGCTTCCCCGCGCCTGGCTTGAGCGGGGTAGGCGAGGTGAGGGTCACGTGGGGGCAGCCCAACGCCGCGCCGCCGGGCCCGCCCTGCTCTTACTGTCGTGCCGCACCGAAACCGCCGCACCGACAGCGCCGCGGGCTCACTCGTCCAGCGCCGCCTCGATCCACGACGCCACGGCCAGGTCCCGCACCTCGCACTCCAGCGCCAACTTGACCGTCCACCGCAGCGCCTGCAGCACCACCGTCGCCAGCTCCTGCGGCTGCCCGTTGGCCAGGGCGATCTCGATCTGCTCCGCCGCCGCCTCCTGGTCCCCGTGCACCTCCGCCAGCAACGTCCGGATCGCCGTCCGCACCGGCGGGTCGGCGTCGTCGATCGGGACCTCTTGGCCGTCCTCGTCGAAGACCTGCATCTTGACCGGGGTCGCGCCGCCCGAGCCGAGGGCCGCGACCATGTCGCTGCACTCCGAGAACAGCAGGAGCACCAGCTCCCGGATCTCCTCGTTCCCCTCGGGGGAGCCGCTGAGGTAGCCGGTCACGAGGTCGACCGCGACGGCGTCCTCCCCGACCTTGGCGGCGGCCAAGGCCTGGCCGGCGACGGCGGTGAGCCGTGCCCAGCGGTCCGGATCCTGCTGCGGGTGCATTCAGCCATCTTCCAACACGGAGTAGGGGTGCACAGCTCTGTCGTATTGCCTACCCGGTGGTGATCGGGTGCCGCAACGGCTTGCCGTGCCGGCCTCGGGGTGCTACCCCGGTATGACACACCCCGGTGTCATGTGCCGCCCGCCCCCGGCCACCTAGCATCGGGGCGTGATCCGCACCTTCCTGCGGGTGGTCCTGCTGCCCGACCGCACGCGGGTCTTCGGCGCGGCCGACTCCCGGCTCAAGCTCGTCGCCCAGGCCGCGGTCCTGGTCTACGGTCTGGTCCTCGCCATCGGCATCTCCTCGGCGTACGTGCAGCGCGAGTCGCCCGACGGCTGGTGGCCGCTGTTGTTCGCGATCGTCCTCGGCACGTACGCCCTCGCGCTGTTCTCCCCGCTGGGCGCCTGGCGGCTGGCCACGGCGGGTCTGTTCGCGATGCGGCTGCTCAACACCCACGAGCCGGCGATCCTGGGTGACTGGCAGTGGTGCTGGTACCTCCCCGTGCTGGTCGGAGTGGGTCTGCGGTACGGCGGACGGGTCGTCTTCGTGGTCGCGGTGATTACCACGGGTGCTGTGTACCTCGTGGGCGCGATGGGAAACCTCGACTACTTCCCGCCCACGCTGCTGTTCCTCGGCCTCGCCCTCCTGATCTCCTACGCCTTCGGCTCGCGGGGACGGGCCGAGCGGCGGTTCCACGAGGAGCGCGACGCCAAGGCCGCGCTGGTCGAACGGGCCCGCATCGCGCGGGAGATGCACGACGTCGTCGCCCACCACATGTCGATGGTGGCCGTCCGCTGCGAGACCGCGCCCTACCGGATCGCGGGCCTGCCCGAAGCCGGGCTCAAGGAGTTCGCCGAGCTGGGTGACGCGGCTCGCGCGGCGATCGTCGACATGCAGAACCTGCTCGGCGTGCTGCGGTCGGCCGACCAGCAAGCCGACCGCGCGCCCCAGCCGGGCCTGGCCGAGATCAGGGCACTCGCCCCGCAGGCGTCCGTGGCCGACGCCGACGTGCCGCCCGCCGTCGGGCTGACCGCCTACCGCGTGGTCCAGGAGGCGCTGACCAACGCGCGCCGCCACGCTCCGGGGTCGAACGTCTCCGTCGTGGTGTCGGTGGTCGACCAGGCGCTGGAGGTGTTCGTCCGCAACACCGCGGGCGGTCCGTCGCGGGGCGGGGGTGGTGGCCACGGGCTGGTCGGCATGCGGGAACGTGTGGCCGTGCACGGCGGCTCGGTGACCGCGGAGCCCACCCCGGACGGGGGCTTCGCGGTGCGGGCGCGGATTCCGTTGGGGGAGCGTTGATCAAGGTTCTGGTGGTGGACGACCAGGAGATGGTGCGGGAGGGGTTCTCGGCGCTGCTGGACGCCCAGCCCGACATCGAGGTGGTCGGGTCGGCGGGCGACGGCGCGGCGGGCGTCGCGGAGGTGCGCAGGCTGCGGCCGGACGTGGTGCTCATGGACGTCCGGATGCCCGGCACCGACGGCCTCACCGCGACCCGGCTGCTGGCCGACGACCCGGTGAAGGTGCTGGTCCTGACCACGTTCGACCTGGACGACTACGTCTACGAGGCGCTGCGGGCGGGCGCCAGCGGGTTCCTGCTCAAGCACGCGCCCGCGCGCGAGCTGCTGGAGGCGGTCCGGGTCGTGGCGCGCGGTGACGCGCTGCTCGCGCCCTCGGTGACCAAGCGGCTGATCGAGGACTTCGTCAAGGCGCGGCTCGCCCGGCCGGTGAAGCCCGCCGCGCTGTCCGCGCTGACCGAGCGGGAGACCGAGGTGCTGCGGCTGATCGCGACCGGCCTGTCCAACACCGAGATCGCCGCGCACCTGGTGCTCGCCGAGCAGACGGTGAAGACGCACGTCAGCCGCGTGCTGATGAAGCTGGGCCTGCGCGACCGGGCGCAGGCGGTGATCGCGGCCTACGAGTCCGGGCTGGTGGTACCGGGGTAGCGCCGGGAGAAAGCTACCGCGGGGTGACGATCCGGCGGGCGTCACCTCCCTACCTTTCCGGCCATGTCCAAGAAGATCGCCCTGGTGGCCGCGCTGCTGGTGCTGGTCACGCCCGGCGGCGACCCGCCCGTCGCGGAGCGGGTCGCCGTGCACGGGGACCTGGCGCACGCGCGGCACGTCGCGGTGGTCGTGCCCGGGTCCGATGTGGACGGCGACCGGTTCGACGCCACGGTGGGCCGCATGGCCCGCGCGCTGCACGCCGAGGTCGGGCGGGACGACGTGGCGGTGGTCGCGTGGCTGGGCTACCGGACGCCGTCGGGGCTGGGGGTGGACGCGGCGTCCGGCCGGCTGGCCCGCGCGGGCGCGGCGTCCCTGGCCGAGTACGTCGCGGGCCTGCCAGGACGGGTGCACCTGATCTGCCACAGCTACGGCTCGGTGGTGTGCGCGACGTCCGGGGTCCGGGTGGACGACATGGTCTTCCTCGGCAGCCCCGGCGTCCGCGTCCGCAAGGCCGCCGAGCTGGACGCACGGGTGTGGGCGGCGCGCGGCGCGGACGACTGGACGCGGTGGGTGCCCAAGGTCCGGTTCGCCGACCTGGGCCACGGCACCGACCCGATGGACCCTTCCTTCGGCGCGACGACCTTCGACACCGGCGGCGCGCGCGAGCACGACGAGTACTTCACGCCGGGCACGGAGTCGTTGCGCGCGTTGGCCCGGATCGCGGTGGGTGAGCGGCCGTGACCACGCGGGACCCGGTGATCGACTCGGTGCGGGCGCTGGCCATCGCCGGGGTGGTGCTCGGGCACTGGCTGGTGACGTCCGTGGTGCTGGTGGACGGCGCGCTGGTGGTGGACAGCCCGTTGCGCTGGGTGCCCGGGCTGGCGTGGGTGAGCTGGATCTTCCAGACGCTGGGGCTGTTCTTCTTCACCGGCGGGTTCGCGGCGGTCCGGTCGCGCACGCCGTGGACGCGCCAGGCGCGTCGGCTGGTCGTGCCGGTGGCGGTGTTGCTCGGGTCCTGGGCGGCTGTCCTGTTTGGACTGTCGATGCGCGGGCTGCCGCAGCAGACGGTGCTGACCGTCGGGTACCTGGTGGTGACGCCGCTGTGGTTCCTCGCGGTGTACGTGGTGCTGCTCGCCCTCACGCCGTGGATGCGCCGCCTGGGCTGGTGGAGCGTGGTGGTGCCGGCGGTGGTCGTGGTGTTCGACCTCGGCTGGGTGAACGTCCTGGCCGTGTGGTGGGTGCCGTGGCAGGTCGGGGTCCTGGTGGCCGAGCGCGGGCAGCGGCGTTCGTGGGGTGCGGCGCTGCTCGTGTCCGGGGTGCTGGGGATGGTCGTGTCGCTGCACGACGGGTATCCGGCGAGCGCGGTGGGCGTGCCGGGGGCCGGGCGGTCGAACCTGTTCCCGCCGTCGCCGGTCGCGTTGGCGTTGGCGCTCGCGCAGATCGGCCTGGTGGTGCTGCTCCGGCCGGCGTTCCGGTCGAGGTGGCTCAACGCGCGGGCGTTGCCGATCTTCCTGACCCACCAGAGCGCGTTGCTCGTCGTGACGCTGGTCGGGGCCGCGTTCGGGCCGCTGCGCGGGCTGGTGGCGCTGCCGTCAGACGGGCTCTGGGTGCTGGAGCGCCTCACGTGGCTGCCGCTGTTCTGGGGCGTGACCCTGGTCCTGCTTCGGTACCGCCGCCAGCAGCGCGACGGCGATCGTCGCGCCGTGCAGCACGACCATCGCCCCGGTGGGTTCCAGGACCAGCAGCGGCGGGACGCACGCCAGCGCGGTGAGCAGCCAGGGCCGGCGGCCGTGGCACGTGCCGGCGCGGGCGGTGTGCAGGAGGTACCAGCCGAGGAGGAGGTGGATGAGGTTCTGCAACGGGTCCACCCGGAACACGACCAGCGTGCCCGCCGCGCCCGCGAACCCGGTCACGACGAACCCGAGGACGCCCAGGACGCAGTAGCCGACGCCGAGCGTGACGGCGAGGCGGGCGCGGTGGGTCTCGCGGGTGTGGCAGGCGATCACGGCGGCGGCGCGCTCGAACCGGTGGAACAGCAGCAGGACCGGCAGCAGCAGGAGCACCAGGACGGTCAGCCAGCGGGGGACCGCCGCGGGCGCGTCGAGCAGGCCGAGCAGGGCCACCACGGCGGCGAGCGCGGTGAGGTAGCCGAGGTAGACGGTCATCGGGGCGCGGCGGGCGAAGTCCACGACGTGCCACGGGGCGCGGCCGGCCAGCCACGCCGACACCCGGTCGCGCGCGAGCAGCACCACGGCGATCTGGCCGAGGCCGAGCACCAGCAGGCACACCGTGGGCGGGCTGAGGTTGGACGCCTGCTCGCCCGGGACGGCCATCATCGTGCGCGGGTAGCCGCCGAAGGCGATCAGCGCGAGCAGCGCCGGCACGACCATGAGGGCGCACGTGGACAGGACACGCCGTGAGAGGCGCACGGTGCCATAGTGGAAACCGAGTTGTTGGAGGAACAGCGCGCCGAGGACGAGGTTCAGGTAGCCGCCGGTGCGCCACTGGAAGCCGATGCGCAGGGCGTCGGCCATGATCATCAGGCCGACCAGGACGACCGGGGTGACCAGGCGGGCGTTGCGGTGCAGCCACGCCATGACCGGGGTGGCGGCGACGGTGACCAGGTAGAGGCCGAGGAACCAGAGCGGGTGCGCGATGAGGCGGCCGAAGGTCTCGACGCGGTCCTTCGGGACGTCGAGGAGTTCGAGGGGGAGCGGCAGGACCAGCCAGGCCAGGACGAACGCCAGCACGGGGCGCAGGAGCCACGTGATGCGCCCGGCGAGGTAGCGCCCGTACCCGCCGCCCTGCCGTTGGACGGCCAGCCAGCCGGCGAGGTTCGCGTGGCCGCCGGCGAAGTAGAACAGCGGGACGGTCTGCAGGACCCAGGTCAGCAGCCACAGCCAGTTCGCGCTGACCCCGGCCCACTGGGTGACGGTGAGCAGGGACTGGCCGACGACGACCAGGCCCAGGCTGGCCAGGCGCAGGAAGGTGGAGAACCGGTCCTCGGTGGCGGCTTCGAGCGGTGGCGCGGGTTCCCGGCGGCCGGGCAGCCGGTGGGGTCTGTGGCGGGGCAGTCGGGCGATGAGCAGGAAGACGACGACGGCGCTGCCGAAGCCCCAGGCGAGGACGGGCTCGTGGCCGGGCGGTCCCCAGCGTTGGCGCCAGGAGTTGAACTCCAGGCCGGCGGCGTAGAGGCCGGCGACGACGTGGCAGCGGGTGGCGTTGTCGCGGGGGTTCAGCTCGCACTGGGCGTGCATGTCGGCGGAGAGGCGGGCGTCGAGCGCCTTGCGGGCGTCGGGGCCGAGGGGCCGGCCCTTGTGCTCGGCGTAGCGGAGGAGGTCGTAGCCGAGGTCGTGGGCGCGGCAGCCGAGCCCGAAGTCCCACTCGGTGTCACCGGCGGGGCCGGAGCATCCCCCGGACGGGTCGATGGCTCGTGACGTTCCGTCGAGGGCGGTGACGGTGATGGGTGAACGCCCGGTCACCTGGTTGAAGTCGGCGGGGAAGGTGGCGAGCGGGGTGGTGGCGTCGGGGGCGGTCATGGCCTCGACCGCTCTCGCGGCCGTGGCGACGTCGCCGGTGAGCGGCTGGGTGTTCGCGGCGCCGGCGGGGCGGGACGCGATCACGCCGCAGACGAAGACGGCGAGCGCGACGAGGACGAACCGGAACCAGGCGGGCAGCCCGAGCAACCACCGCACTCCCGGCCACCCACCGGGGTGGTGCACCTTGCCGTCGCTCATTGGCAGACCAGGTTACGGATGGGCGAACCCGCCGGCCAACCGGCCTGCCCCAGGGCGTGGTGGGGGATTTCCCCACTGTCGGTGGTGGGGGTAGGCCCCCGTGGCGGGCTGCGGGCTGCGGGCTGCGGGCTGCGGGCTGCGGGCTGCGGGCTGCGGGCTGCGGGCTGCGGGATGGCGGGCCGGCGGGCTGCGGGCTGGCGGGCTGCGGGCCGGCGGGCTGCGGG
>NZ_JBEZBW010000116.1:0-23913 GCF_040647305.1 Saccharothrix sp. NPDC042600
TGTCGGTCGATGGGGCGCTCGGCGGGCGCCGGGTCTTCCTCGCGCCCGGGGCCGCCGGCGCCGGCGGGGCGGCCGGCTGGAGGTCGATCAGGGCGTGGCGTCGGCCGGGACGCCGCCCAGCGCGACGCCGACCACCCCCGGCACGGTCCGCACCAGTGCCGCGACCACGCGCCGCTCGGCGACGTCGTCGAACGGGCCGGTGACGGCCACCCGGCCCCCGGTCACCTCGACCGTCCACCGCCGGTCGCGGCTGTAGGCGCGCAGCAACCGGTCCACGCGGGCGGCCAGGACGTCGTCCTCCGGTGTCAGCACGCGCAGCAGGTCGCTGCGCGACACCACGCCGACCACGTGGCCGCGGGCGTCCACGACCGGCAGGCAGCGCAGCTTGTTGCCCAGGAACGCCCCGGCCAGTTCGGTCGGGGTCGCGGTCAGCGGCGCGCTGATGACGGCCGCGTTCATCACCTGGCCGACGGTCAGCGCGCCACCGCCCTGGCCGAT
Organism: Saccharothrix sp. NPDC042600; assembly: GCF_040647305.1. Classification (NCBI taxonomy): domain Bacteria; kingdom Bacillati; phylum Actinomycetota; class Actinomycetes; order Pseudonocardiales; family Pseudonocardiaceae; genus Saccharothrix; species Saccharothrix sp. NPDC042600. The sequence goes on from NZ_JBEZBW010000116.1 coordinate 499, forward strand.
GCTGTGCACCAGCAGGTCGATGCCGGACACGATGCCGACCAGCCGCCCACCGGGCTCCACCACCGGGAGCGCGGAGAAGCCGTGGTCGACCAGCAGCGCGCTCGCGGCGCGGATGGTCGTGGTCGGTTCGACCGTCACGACCGGGCGGGTCATCACCTCTGCGGCGTTCATGGCACCGAGCGTCCGCGCACTCCTCGGTCGAAGGCAGTGCGGATGGGCTCTGCGCACCGGTGACGTAGGTCCCTGCCCCGCGCCGCCCGCGCGTCCGACGCTGGGGGCGAGTGGAAGGAGACCGGTCATGATCCTGGTCGGTGTGGACGGGTCGCCCGCGAGCCGCAAGGCGCTGCGCTGGGCGCTGGAACAGGCCAAGCGGACCGGCGAGCCGGTCGAGGCGACGATGGCGTGGCTGCGCGAGCCCGAGTACGTGCCGGCGGCGGCGATGGGCGTGCACCCGCACGCCGACCGGCCCGACCACCGGCACCCGGCGCGGGAGCTGCACGACATCGTCGTCGAGGAACGCGCCGCCGTGCCCGACGCGCCGGAGGTCGCCGAGGTCACCATCGTCGGCGACGCCGCCACGGCGCTGACCGCCGCGTCCCGGCAGGCCGACATGCTCGTCATCGGCGGCCACGGCCACGGCCGGCTCGCCGAGGTGTTCCCGGGCGGTGTCGCCGCGGACTGCCTGCGGCACGCCCGGTGCCCGGTGGTGGTGCTGCCCGCGTGACCCGAGGGCCCGGTCCGGTCGGGACTTCCGACCGTGTCGGGGGCGCACCGGCCGGGCGGACGGTGGAGGAGAAGGGTCGGACGAGGACGAAGGTGACGACATGGACAGCACGGTTCGGGCGCTCGGGTTGAGCGAGGCCGAGACCATCGAGGTGCTGACGGCCGCGGCGCGCGCGCCGTCGGTGCACAACACGCAGCCGTGGCGGTTCCGGCTGCGAGCCGACCGCATCGAGGTGCACGCCGACCCCGCCCGCCGGCTGCCCGCGACCGACCCGGACGACCGCGAGCTGCGGCTGTCCTGCGGCGCGGCGCTGTTCAACCTGCGGTTGGCGTTGCAGGCCCTGGGCATCCGGCCGCTGGTGACGTTGCTGCCCGGCGCCGACGCGCCCGGCGCGCTGGCGGTCGTCCGGCGCGGTGGCACGTTCCCGTCGGACGAGGAGACCCGGCTGCTGCACAAGGCGATCCCGGCGCGGCGGTCCAACCGCAAGCCGTTCCGCGACGTCCCGGTGCCCGTCGAGCACCGCCAGGCGCTGGTGCGCGCCACCGAGCGCGAACGCACGTGGCTGCACGTCGTGGCCACCGGGGAGGAGCGGGCCCGGTTGCAGAAGCTCGTCGCGAAGGCGCACCACGTCCAGAGCGAGGACGCCGGCGTGCGGACCGAGCTGTCCGCCTGGACCGGGCCGCGCGCCACCGACGGCGTCCCGGCCGGGTCCGCGGGCGTTCGACCCGCGCCGCAGGACGAGTGGGCGCGGCGCGACTTCCAGGCCGCCGAACGCCCGCCGGGCAAGGACTTCGAGTCCGACCCGCTGGTCACCGTGCTGTGCTCGTACTACGACGGCCCGCTGGCCGAGCTCCAGGCCGGTCAGGCCCTGCAACGCCTCCTGCTCACCGCGACCAGCCTCGGCCTGGCGGTGTCGTTCATGTCGCAGCCGGTCGAGGTGAAGTCCGTGCGCGACGAGCTGCGGCGGGACATGGGCGGTCTGGTGCCGCAGGCCGTGCTGCGCATCGGGTTCGGCTCCCCGGTGCCCGCGACCCCGCGCCGCGCGGTCACCGAGCTGTTGCTCGACCCGGTGGCCACCGGCCGGTGACGGGTCAGCCGAGCACGCGCCGCACCCCGTGCGCGATCTCGACGTCCTCCCGGGCCTCGACCACGAGGACCCCGGCGGCCGACGCGGGCGCGCTGATGCGGGTGTCGCCGCCGTCCGGGTCGTCGTTGCGGGAGTCGTCCAGCTCGACGCCCAGGAAACCCAAGCCGCGCACGGTGTCCGCCCGCACCGCGGCGTCGTGCTCGCCGATCCCGCCGGTGAACACCAGCAGGTCCAGCCCGCCCAGCGACGCCGCCATGGACGCCACGCCCTGCCGCAGCCGGTGCACGAACACGTCGATCGCCAGCGCCGCGTCGGGGTCGCCCCCGGACGCCGCCTCCCGCAGGTCGCGCAGGTCCGCCCGGCCGCCCAGGCCGGCCAGACCGGAGCCGTGCTCCAAGCCGTCGTCCAGGTCCTCGGGGTCCAGCCGGTCGCGCAGCCACAGCAGCAGCCCCGGGTCGAGGTCACCGCTGCGGGTCGCCATCACCAAGCCGCCCAACGGCGTGAACCCCATCGTGGTGTCCACCGAACGGCCGTCGCGCACCGCGGCCAGCGAGCAGCCGGCGCCCAGGTGGCAGGTCACCACGCGGGAGCCGCCGCCCGCCAGTTCGACCGCCCGCCGCGCCGCGTAGGCGTGGGACAGGCCGTGGAAGCCGTAGCGCCGCAGGCCCCAGCGCCGCCGCCACCGCTCGGGCAGCGGGTAGGTCGAGGCGACCGGCGGCAACGTGGCGTGGAAGGCGGTGTCGAAGCACGCGACCTGCGGCACGTCCGGCAGCAGCGCCGTCACCGCGTCGATCCCCGCCAACGCGCGCGGCTGGTGCAGGGGCGCGAGGTCGGTCAGCCGCTCGATCTCCGCCCGCGTCTTGTCGGTCAACAGGACCGGCTCGGTCAGGTCCGCGCCGCCGTGCACCACCCGGTGGCCGACGGCGTGGACCTCGGGCACGTCCTCGGGCAGCTCGACCTCGCCGCCCGCCCACCGCTCGACGTGGTGCTGGGAGAGGACTTCGTCGCCCTCTCCCAGCACGCTCAGCTTCAGGCTCGACGAGCCCGCGTTGACCACGAGCACGTTCATCAGTAGGGCCACGTCCAGTCGCGCACCTCGGGCAGGTCCTCGCCGTGCTCGCGGATCCACGTGTGGTGGCGGGCGCGCTGGTCCTGCATGCGCTGGCGCAGCAGGCCGGCCCGCGCCCCCAGGCCGGGGACCCGGTCGACGACGTCGATGACCAGGCGGTAGCGGTCCATGTCGTTGAGCACGACCATGTCGAACGGCGTGGTGGTGGTGCCGACCTCCTTGTAGCCGCGCACGTGGAAGTTGTGGTGGTTGGTGCGCCGGTAGGTCAGGCGGTGGATCAGCCACGGGTAGCCGTGGTAGGCGAAGATGACCGGCTTGTCGGCGGTGAACAGCGCGTCGAACTCGCGGTCGGGCATGCCGTGCGGGTGCTCGGTCTCCGGTTGCAGGCGCATCAGGTCCACCACGTTGACCACGCGGACCCGCAGGTCGGGCAGGTTCTCGCGGAGCAGCGCGGTGGCCGCCATGACCTCCATCGTCGGCGCGTCGCCCGCGCAGGCCAGCACCACGTCCGGCGCGCCCTCGTCGGTGCCCGCCCACTCCCAGATGCCCGCGCCGCGCGCGCAGTGCAGCGCCGCCTCCTCCGGGCCCAGCCAGTCGGGGGTGAGGTTCTTGCCCGACACCACGACGTTGACGTGGTCGCGGCTGCGCAGGCAGTGGTCGGCCACCGACAGCAGCGTGTTGGTGTCCGGCGGCAGGTAGACCCGCACGACCTCGGCCTTCTTGTTCATCACGTGGTCGATGAACCCGGGGTCCTGGTGGGAGAAGCCGTTGTGGTCCTGCCGCCACACGTGCGAGGACAGCAGGTAGTTCAGCGACGCCACCGGCCGCCGCCACGGCAGCCTGCGGTGCGTGCCCAGCCACTTGGCGTGCTGGTTGAACATCGAGTCCACGATGTGGGTGAACGCCTCGTAGCAGTTGAACAGGCCGTGCCGCCCGGTCAGCAGGTAGCCCTCCAGGAACCCCTGGCACAGGTGCTCGGACAGCACCTCCACCACCCGCCCGTCGCGGGTCAGGTCCTCGTCGGTGGGCAGGGTGTCGGCCTGCCACTGCTTGCCGGTCGCCTCGAACACCGCGTCCAGCCGGTTGGACGCCGTCTCGTCCGGGCCGAACAGGCGGAAGTTGCGCTGGTCGGCGTTGAGCTTGAACACGTCGCGCAGCATCCGGCCCAGCGCCCGCGTGGGTTCGGAGGTCGTGGTGCCGTGCTTGGCCACCTCGACGCTGTACGGGCCGACGCCGGGCAACCGCAGTTCGCGCAGCAGCAGGCCGCCGTTGGCGTGCGGGGTCGAACCCATCCGCTTGTCGCCGGCGGGAGCCAGGCGCAGGAGTTCGGGGGTCGGGCGGCCCTGCTCGTCGAACAGCTCCTCGGGCCGGTAGGAACGCAGCCAGTCCTCCAGCAGCCGCAGGTGCTCCGGGTTGTCCCGCACGCCCGCCAACGGCACCTGGTGCGACCGCCAGGTGCCCTCGACCGGCTTGCCGTCCACTTCGGACGGACCGGTCCACCCCTTGGGGCTGCGCAGCACGATCATCGGCCAGCGGGGTCGCTCGGAGGAGGTCTTGATCCGCCGGATCTCGTCCAGGACGCCGTCGAGCACCTCGGCCATGCGGGCGTGCATCCGCGCCGGGTCGTCGCCCTCGACGTAGTGCGGCGCGTAGCCGTAGCCGCGCAGCAACGCGTCCAGCTCGTCGTGCGGGATGCGCGCCAGCAGCGTCGGGTTGGCGATCTTGTAGCCGTTGAGGTGCAGGATCGGCAGCACCGCGCCGTCGCGCGCCGGGTCGAGGAACTTCGCCCCGTGCCAGCTCGCGGCCAGCGGCCCGGTCTCCGCCTCGCCGTCGCCGACCACGCACGCCACCAGCAGGTCCGGGTTGTCGAACGCCGCGCCGAACGCGTGCGCCAGCGAGTACCCCAGCTCACCGCCCTCGTGGATGGACCCGGGCACGTCCGGCGCGACGTGGCTGGGCACCCCGCCGGGGAAGGAGAACTGCCGGAACAGCCTGCGCATCCCGTGCTCGTCGCGCGGCACCTCCGGGTAGTTGTCCCCGTACGAGCCCTCCAGCCACGTGTTGGCCAGCAGCGCCGGACCGCCGTGCCCGGGACCGGTCACGAACAGCACGTCCAGGTCGCGTTCCAGGATCGCCCGGTTCAGGTGGGCGTAGACGAAGTTCAGGCCGGGCGTGGTGCCCCAGTGCCCGAGCAGCCTGGGCTTGATGTGCGCGGGCGTCAACGGCTCGCGCAGCAGCGGGTTGTCCATCAGGTAGATCTGGCCCGCGGACAGGTAGTTGGCCGCCCGCCAGTAGGCGTCCACCAGGTCCAAGCGGTCGCTCGCCGACATCTCACTCCCCGTCGATCGGTCGGACGACGGCGAGGGGGCAGGTCGCGTGGTGCACCAGCGCCTGGCTGGTCGAGCCGAGCAGCATCCCGGTGAAACCGCCGTGCCCGCGGCTGCCCACCACCAACAACCGCGCGCCCTCCGCCGCGGCCAGCAAAGCACGCACGGGCCGGTCCCGCACCACGAGCCGCTCCACCACCACGTCGGGGTACTTCTCCGCGTGCCCGGCGAGCCGCTCGGCCAGCACGCGCTCCTCAGCGGCCTCGACCTGGTCCCAGTCCACGGTCAGCCGGCTGCCGTACGGGCCGTCGACCAGGAAGTCGCTCCACACGTGCACCGCCTTGAGCGGCGCGTTGCGCGAGGACGCGGCCTCGAACGCGAAGTCCACCGCCTCCTCGCTCGCGGGCGAGCCGTCCACGCCGACCACGACCGGGCCGTCCTCGCGGTCCTCGCCGCGCACCACGACCACCGGGCACTTGCCGTGCGCGGCCAGCGCCACGGCCACCGAGCCCACCACGAGCCCGGAGAACCCGCCCAGGCCGCGCGAGCCGAGCACGACCAGCCGCGCCCGCTCCGACTCCCACACCATCGCCCCGGCCGCGCCCGCGAACTCCAGCGACACCTCCACCGGCACGTCCGCGGCGGCCTTCGCGGCGGCCTCGGCCTCGGCGAGCCACCGCCGCCCCTGCTCCTCGATCGCGTGCCGCACCTCGTGCCCGGTCAGCACGATCTCCGGGTAGCCCCGGGTGGGCACCAGGTACGCGTGCACCAGCCGCAGCGGCACCCGGTGCCGCTCCGCCTCCCGAGCCGCCCACGCCACCGCCGACAACGCCGACGCCGACCCGTCCACACCCACTACGATCGGGGAAGTCATCACGGTCCTCTCGCTCGTCTCCGTCGCCTCCCAGCGTCGCGCCCGGGACGCGGGCCGGCAGCGGGAGCAGGTCCCCGTCCCGACGGGTCTTCGCGGACCCCCGGCAGGGACTTTCGACCCTGTTCGGTGGCGGTGGACGCGAGACAGGCTCAACATCGTGTCGGAGGTGGTTGCCGCGATGACGGCGAAGGTGTTCCTGGTAGACGACCACGAGGTCGTGCGCGTCGGCGTGCGCGAGTTGCTCAACAGCGCCGACGACCTCGACGTCGTGGGCGAGGCCGGTTCGGTGGCCGAAGCCCTGGCGCGGGTCCCGGGCAGCGGGGCGGACGTGGCGGTGCTGGACGTGCGGCTGCCCGACGGCAACGGCATCGAGCTGTGCCGCGAGCTGCGCTCCCAGCTGCCCGACCTGAACTGCCTGATGCTCACGTCGTTCACCGACGACGAGGCCCTGTTCGACGCGATCATGGCGGGCGCGTCGGGGTTCGTGCTCAAGCGCATCCTGGGCAACGACCTGGTCAACGCGGTCCGCACGGTCGCGGCCGGCCAGTCGCTGCTCGACGCCCGCTCGACCTCCGCGCTGCTCAACCGCATCCGCCGGGAACGCGAGCAGGGCGACCCCGTGCGGGTGCTCACCGAGCAGGAGCGCACGGTCCTGGACCACATCGGCGAGGGCCTGACCAACCGCCAGATCGCCGAGCGCATGTTCCTGGCCGAGAAGACCGTCAAGAACTACGTCTCGCACCTGCTCGCCAAGCTCGGCCTCGAACGCCGCACCCAGGCCGCGGTCCTGGCCAACCGGCTGCGCAAGCCCGACCCGGCCACCCGCGAGGACGGCTGAGGTCAGGCCGCGTTGCGCGCCGACCGGTGGATCGCCGCCCGCAGCAGGGACTCCAGTTCCGCGCGCCGCGGCGGCACCGGCCGGACCGGGCGCGGGTCACCGGGGTGCAGGCCGCGCAGCAGTTCGTCGGCGAACCGCGCGACCTCCGCCGGCGGCGGCACGGCCGGGCCGCCCAGGTAGGCCAGCACGACCTCGTCGGAGTTCGTCTCCAGGGCGGCGGACCAGCCCCGCTCCTCGTCCCACAGCAGCGCCACGTCCCACTCCGGGAACGACGGGAGGCGCCCTTCCAGCGCCACGTAGGCGTTCGCGGGCGGGCCGGCGTCCACGCAGGCGCACTCGCCGCCCAACCCCAACGCCGCCGCGACCTGGTCGACGTAGCGCCGCAGCCACCGCGCCGTCGTGTCGTCGAAGTCCATGTCCACCGCCGTCCACCCCCTGTCACCCGCCCGTGTCCGCCGCGTACCCACATCCGGCGGTCCTCAAACCGCGGGATGGGAACTTCCGGTTCAGGTGGTCGCGAGCCGCACCGCGGCCAGGGCCCGCTCGACGTTCTCGTGCACCGGCAGGACGTGGTCCACCTGGGCGGCGATCAGCGGCCGGAGCACGGCCCGGTTGTCGGCGACCACCGCGAACGCGACGCCGGCCCGGCGGGCGGCGTGCTGGGTGTTGACCAGGATCGCGATGCCGATGGACGCCAGGAAGGTGACCCCGCGCAGGTCGAGGACCAGCGCGACGGGCCGGCGGTCGAGCAGCGCGCCCACCTCGGCCGAGACGTGCCGCTGGGACACCGCGTCGACCGGACCGGTGAACACCGCCAGCGCGACGCCCGCCGTCACCTCGGTCTCGACGCGGACCAGGTCCGCCCGGAGTTCGCTCATCGTGGTGCCTCCCCACTCCCCTCGACAGGCGTACCCGGTGGCGGCGGCGCGAACCGTCAGCGGGCGGGCGTCGAGGTGGTGGACGGCGGCGGGGACGGGTCGTCGGCGGCGAGCAGCGGCGCGTGGAGAGCCGTGACCAGGGCGGCGAGGGCGAGCAGGGCCGCCCCGATCAGCGCCGGACGCCACCGGCGCGGCTGGTCGGTCCGGGTCTCCACGGCGGCCTGGGTCTCCACGGCGGCCTGGGTCCCCACGGCGGTCGGGGTCTGGCGCAGGGCCTGCGCGCACGCCAGCGCGGTGGGGCGGCGGCGTGGGACCAGGGAGGTCATCAGGGCGAGCAGGCGCGTCAGGTCGTCGGGCAGGTCGGGCGGCAGGCGCACGGGGCGGTGCAGGCGGGCGAGCGCGGCCTCGGCCGTGCCGCCGGGGTACTCGCGGCGGGCGGTCAGGCACTCCAGCAGCACCAGGCCCAGCGCGTAGACGTCGGTGGCCGCGCCGACCTCCTCGCCGCGCACCTGCTCGGGGGCGAGGTAGGCGGCCGTGCCCATGACCCGGTTGGACCTGGTCAGGTGCGGGGTGTCCACGCGGCGGGCGAGGCCGAAGTCGGCCAGGTGCGGGCGACCGTCCCGGTCGAGCAGGACGTTGCCGGGCTTGACGTCGCGGTGCACGACACCGCGCGCGTGGACGTGGTCCAGCGCTTCGGCCAGGGCGATGCCGAGTTCCCGCACCCGTTCGACGCCCAGGGGTCCGGACTTGAGCTCGTCGCGCAGCGTCCGCCCCTCGACCAGGCGCATGACGACGAACGACACCGGCCCGTCCACGCCCGCGTCGAACACCGGCACCAGACCCGGGTGCTCCAACCCGGCCAGCACGCGGACCTCGTGCCCGAACCGACGCAACGCCTCGGACTCCCCGGTCCCCCGCACCAGCTTCACCGCGACGGGTCGCCGCAGCACCGTGTCCCAGGCCCGCCGGACTTCCCCCATGCCGCCCCGGCCGAGGAGGTCGCCCAACTCGTAACGCCCGGCCAACACACCCGACGACACCGGCGAGGTCCTTCCAGTCGAGGGCCAGAACCCACCGTCTACCGCATTCCCGGTGCGGCGAAACACCGCCGCTTCGGCATCCCGCAGCCCCGCCGTCCGGTATCTTGGAACCCTCGGTTCAAGATGGCGGGTGATCGCGATGCCGGACGTCAAGCACTTCGACCCCGAGGCCGCGCTCGACGCCGTCGTGCGGCTGTTCTGGCGGCGCGGCGTGGCCACGACCGGCATCCAGGACGTCGTGGACGCCACCGGCCTCAACCGGTCCAGCCTCTACGCGACCTTCGGCGGCAAGCAGGAGCTGTACCGCGCCGCGCTGGAGCGCTACGTCCGCGAACGCTCCAACCTCGCCCCGCTGGAACAGGACGACCGCGGCCTGCCCGCGATCACCGACTTCTTCCACCGCCTCGTCGACGCCCGCTGCACCGGCGAGCACGCGGGCTGGGGCTGCATGATCTCCAACGCCCACGCGGGCGCCGAGAACGACGACCCGCGGGTGCGCGCCGTGCTCGACCGGCAACACGAGCGCCTGTACAACGCCCTGCTGAACGCGCTCCGAACGGCCCACCGCCAAGGCCAACTGGGCCCCGCCGCCGGAGGTTCGCACACCGACGACCCGAGGGCCGCCGACCTGGACTCCGCGGCCTCGGTGCTCGCCCTCCTGGCCCACGCCGTCAACCTCCGGTCCCGCGCCGGAGCCGACGCGCGACAGCTCCGCGACACCGTGGACGCCGCCATCGCCATGATCGCCCGAAGGTGATTACGAGCCCCTTACGTCCGCCGCCCGCCCCTCTCCCCTACCACCCGCGCACCGCCACACTCGGTCCCAGCCGGGTGACGGGAGGTAATCGGGTGAACACGAAGTGGCGCACTGCGGTGACCACGGGGGCGTTGGTCGTGCTGGCGGCGGGCACCGCCGCGGCCGACGACGGGGCCGGGTGGCGCCGGGTCGCGGCGCCGGAGTCCGGGGTCGAGTACGTCCTCGACGACGTGTCGGCCGTCGCGCCGGACACCGCGTACGCCGTGGGGTTCGGCGAGGTCGGCGGCGGACTGGTCCTGGTGCGCTGGAACGGGACGGGGTGGGCCGCGGAGAGCGGGTTGCCGGACACCTCGACCTCGACGCTGCGGGGCGTGCACGCGCGCGGCGACCGGGTCTTCGCGGTGGGCCAGGACCACGTCAACGGCGTGTCCAAGCCGTTGCTGCTGGTCCGCGCCGGCGGGTGGACCAAGGCGCTCGGGGCGACGCCGGCCGGTGAGCAGGGCCGGTTGACCGACGTGGCGGCGGTGTCCGACACGACCGCGTGGGCCGTCGGGCGCGAGGGCTCGGGCCTGGTCGAACGCCCGGTCGCGCACCGGTGGAACGGCACGGCGCTGCAACGCTTCCCGCTGCCCGCCCCCGGCGCCTACGCGCGGGCGGAAGCGGTCGCCGGGGCGGCGGAGGTCTGGGCGGTGGGCACGGAAGGCGGCCTGGCCGGCGCGCAGTCGCGGGGCCTGTCCTGGCGGTGGAACGGCGCGGGCTGGACCGCCGTCGCGGTGCCGGGTTTCGGGGCGCACCAGGTGGAACTGACCGACGTCGTGGTCACCGACCGGACCGTGTGGGCCGTCGGCCGCGCGGACACCCAACCGCTGCTGCTGCGCTGGACCGGTGCCGCGTGGGACCGCGTCGCGCTGCCGGCCACGTCCGCGCCGACGCGTGTCAACGCCGCCACCGACGACGGTCGGGGCGGCCTGTGGCTCGCGGGCGAGGTCCGGGCCGGGCAGGACGCGACCCCGTTGCTGGCCCGCTACGACGGCGGGTGGCGGCCGGCGGCGGTCGCCGCGGACCTGTCCCACACGGCGCTGCGCGGCATCGCCCGCGTGCCGGGCGCGACCACCACATGGGCGGTCGGCCGGCACTTCCGGACCGGCACCTACTGCTCCGGCTGCCGTGCCGCGATCGCGACGAACGGCTGAGACCGCGAAGGCGGGCTTCCCGAGCCGGGAAGCCCGCCGCCGCGCGTCAGGCGATGAACCGGACGCAGGAGCTGCCGACCCAGCCCTTCTGGCCCTTCAGGAACCCGCTGTCGACGGTGACGTACTGCGCGACGCCGTCGCTGCTGGCGAAGTGCACCTGCACCAGCGTGTCCCGGTTCGGCGAGACGTGGTAGTCCTTCAGCGTCCCGTTGCTGTAGGTCTTGTAGACGTCGGCGAAGGAGCACCCGACCTTGCCCGGCGTCGGCGCGCCCGAGGCCCGCACGAAGTTCACGGCCGCGCTCTCGGCCATCGCCTTGCCCGACGAGACGCCGTAGTCGCCGTCGAACTGGTAGTGCACGCCCAGGTACACCCGGCTGCGCGCGTTCTCCACGGCGGCGGCGGTGAAGCTGGTGAACGTGCGCGTGACGCCCTGCGCGAACGGGTCGTCGGTGGTGGCGGTGAACGTGACGTTGTCGGTGCCGAAGAAGGACTTCATCGCACCGGCCCACGCGCCGCCGAAGGTGGCGTGTCCGGAGGTGTAGGCCGGGAACGGCGGCGAGAACGGCGTGCCGTCGCGGAACTTCGACAGCGGGCGCCAGTTCGGGTCGGCCTCGGTGGCCGCGTTGCCGTCGGTGTCGGCGAGCTGGACCGCCGACTCGGGCCGCCACAGGTCGATGTCGGTCTGGTACTTGCGGTCCCAGGCCACGATGCCCGCGTCACCCATCGCCAGGGCGACCAGCGCGAACAGGCGTGCCTTCTCGGCGGTGCCGAGCCCGCGCTGGGCGGCCACGATCCGGGTGTGCTCGAACAGCTGGCCCGGCGGCTTGTAGGTGCCGTCCAGGTCGTTGGCCCAGAAGTGCGCGATCTGGGTCTGCTCCGGGGTGCGGGTGGTCGAGCCAGCACTGCCCAGGCTCTTGACCTCGTTGACCTGCGCGGCGTACTCGGCGCTGGAGAGCAGGGCGGTCATGGAGGAGTGGCCCGCCGGGTGCTGCGGCCGGAACTGCGCGCCGGAGGTCATGGTGAACGGCTTGACCTTGCCCCAGTTCGGCGTCGCCGCGTCGCCGGAGCCGGTCGGCCGCCAGTGGCCGGGCGCGGTGTTCACCGGGTACGGCGTGGTGTCGCCGGAGCCGTCGCCCGTGCGGTTGGCCACGATCGCCGCCGCGGCGGCCTTGCCCAGGCCGGCGCCGTCGCCGGTGTCGGAACCGGCGTCGGCCAGGGCGGTGGTGAGCTCGTCGGAGAAGTCCTGGCCGGGGAACGCCGCCGCCAGCGCGTCGTGCGCGGCGTGGGCGACGGCGTGGCGCAGGGACGCGTTCGGCGCTTCGGTCTTGAAGACGTAGGGCTGGCCGGTGGTGGTGATGGAGTTGACCGCGTCGTAGATCGCGGCGTGCACCATCGCGCCGCCCCTGGCCAGCGGACCGGGTGCCCCGCCGACGGTCTTGTAGGTCTCCAGCAGGACGTCGTTCCAGTACAGGACGGGGTCGCTCGCCGGCGCCGCCGAAGCGGGCTGGACCAGCCCGCCGAGAGTGCCCCCCACCGTCAACGTCGTCACGGCCAGCAGGCCGAGGCGTCGTCGTGCCGTCATCCGGCTCATCTCGCTCCCCAAGTCGCCATCCCCCTCCTCCGCGCCCGCCCCTCGGGCCGGCGGCAGGAGTGCGGCGGTGCCCGCCGCGCGAACGATCATCGGTTCGCCGCGCCGGCCCCGGGGAGGGGAGAAGCGGACACGACCGGAACCGGACAGGAGCTGAGAAAACCCCGTGGGCACAACGAGAACGGGGTGCCCCGCGCGACCGCGCGGAACACCCCGTGACCTCCGGTGCAGGTGCTAGACCCAGCCCAGCCGCGTGGCGGCGACCCCCAGGGAGAGGCGGTTGGTCGCGCCCACCCGGGCCGCGAGCCGTTCCATGTGCCGGCGCACCGACCGCGTGCTCAGCCCGAGCATCCGGGCGATGGTGTCGTCCTTGAAGCCCTTGGCGGCCAGCCGCACGATCCGTTGCTGCACCGGGGAAAGGCCGTCGGCCTCGACGCGGTCGGCGTCCCCGAGCGGCACGGCGTCCGTCCACAGCGCGTCGAAGTACGCGGCCACCAGCGCCACCAGTTCCGGCGACCGCACCACCACCGCCCCGGCCGGGCCCGACCGCAGCACCGCCACGTCGTCCACGACCAGCAGGCCGGTGGCCGGGCGCCCGCGCAGCACCCGCACCTCCTCGACGGCCTGCCCCACCAGCGCGGCGGTGTCGTCGTCCAGCGCGTTCGCGGTGTAGATGGCGCGCCGGCGCACCCCGATGAACGCCGCGTCCGCGTGGTGGAGCCCCGGCCGGTCCACGGATAACAGCCGGGACTCCACGTACGCGTTGCGCAGCAGCTCGCGTTCCAGCGAATCGACCTCGGCGCGGTCGCCCAGCCCACGCACGGCGGCGTGGTGGGACGGTCTCGTGCACAGGCATCTCAAGGACGACGGCAGCAGTTCTCGCGACAAGTTCGCACCCCCATGATCACAACCCCCACGCCACTCCCCCAGAGGTGGCGCATGATCAGAATCCTAGGTGCGACAACGCTTGCCGTCCACAATAAGTCCACTGTGGACTTACAAATCGCCGGCAGCCGGCGCTACTCGCGAGCGGCCTTGCGGCGGACCGCCACGACACCCGCCACCACGAGCAGCGCCAGCACGGCGACGAACGGCCACGGACCGATCGCGGTCACCGCGTCGACCAGCGCGCCCTGCACGACGCCGGCGAAGTCCACCACCGGGTCCGCCGGGTCGGCGTCGCCGAAGAACAGCCGCAGCTCGTAGACGCCGTAGTACGCCACGTACAGGCCGACGACGGTGAGCAGCACCCCGCCGATGCGCGAGACGCGCGGCAGCAACGTCCGCGCGCGGGTGGCGAGGACGTTGTCGGTCAGCGTCGCGCCGACCGCGAGCACGCCGACGACCAGCCCCATGCCCAGCGCGTAGGCCAGGAACGCCGCCACGCCCTCCACCAGGTTCGCGCCGCCGAGCGTGGTGCCGACGACGGCCAGGAACGGGCCGATGGTGCACGACAGCGACGCGATGGCGTAGGCGATGCCGTACCCGAACATCGAGCCCAGGCGGGCGGTCGGCGCGCCCTTGGTCGGTTTGGGCACCATCAGGCTGATGGTCTTGCCCATGACCAGGAGCACGCCGAACACGACCAGGGCCGCGCCGATCAGCACGGTGATGAACGGCAGGTACCGCTGCACCGACGCCGCGACCGGGGCGATGGCCAGCCCGAAGACGCCGAACACCACCACGAACCCGGCCGTCATGACCGCGGCGGCGGCCAACGCACGCCCGACCGCGCCCCGCCGGCCGTCCTCACCCCGCACGACCAGCGCCAGGTAGGCGGGCAGCATGGCGAACCCGCACGGGTTCACCGTCGCCACCATGCCCGCCACGAGGGCGAGCAGGAGCCCCTCGGTCATCACGCCCCCGCGAGCGCGGCGACCCGCTCCCGGAGCTGCTTCTCGCTCAGCTGCCCGGTCTCGACCTCCACCCCGCCGTCGCGGCCGATGAAGGCGTAGGCGGGCTGGGCGGTGACCCCGAACCGCTTCCACACGGCGCTGTCGACGTCGGCGAGGTGCGTGAACCCGCCGAGCCCGAACCGCTTGACGAAGTCGCGCATCGCGGGTTCCTTGTCCAGGGCGGCGACGCCGACGAACGTGACGGAGGCGTTGTCCTTGGCCGCGGAAGCCATCCCGGGCGCCTCCCGCTGGCACTTGGGGCACCACGGCGCCCAGAACCACAGGACGGCGGGCTTGCCGGCGAGGGTCTCCCCGGAGAAGTCCGCGCCGTCCACGGTCTTGGCGGTGAACCGGAGCCGGTCCGGGACGGTCGCCGCCGGCGTGGTCGGTGCGGCCGACGCGGGGCTGCCGGCGGAGGCCGTCGTGGTGGTGGACGCGGCGGTGGTGGACGCGGCGGTGGTGGTTGTCGGCGAGCCGCACCCCGCGACGACGAGCAGGACGAACGCGGACAGGGCGATGCGGCGCTTCGAGCGGGAGATCACGTCCCGATCATGCCGGAGTGTCCGGATCGATGACCACGAAACCGGTCATTACGAAACCCTGACATGTGTCCAGATACTCCACCGCCGGCCCAACCCACCGCAGGCTCGCCCACGCGGGTCCACCCGGCGCGGTTCGCCGGGCGCGGTCAGGTGCGGCGTTGGCGGCGTTGGGCACCGGCCTGGCGGCGGAGGTGGTCGGTGTGGTCGGTGATGGCGGTGATCTGCTCCGCCAGGTCGCTGTGGCGGCCCGCCAGGTGGGCGTGCGCGGCGGCCAGCGGGGGCAGGAGGGTCACCGGGTCGTGGTGGCCCAGGGCCTCGTCCAGGTGGTCGGCGTGGGTGGCGTCGAGGTCGGCCAGGCCGCTCACCCGGCCGGCCAGCTTGCGCAGGGTCGCGGCGTTGCGCCGGGCCCAGTCGGCGACCGCCCGGTCACCCGCGCGGCGGTCGCGTTGGGCGTCGATGCGGGCCTCGCCGGTCGTCTCGCCGGTCGCCGTGGGTTGCAGGCGCAGGAACCGCCGCTCGGCGGCCTGCCTGCTCGTGACGCCCAGGGCCGGGGCCAGCGCCGCCCAACTGGTGCCGTCCAGGCGCGCGGCGGCGATCAGCTCGGGTTCCCAGGCCGCGAGGGTGTCGCGCAGCGCCCGCAGGGTGTGCAGCGCGGCCAGCACGTCGGCGGGCTCGCCCCGGCGGACGTCGGCCACCGCCGCGTGCACCGCCCGCATCCCGTCCACCGGATCGTCCATGTCAACCTTCCGATGACTTCCCTCTTGTCAACGTTCCGATGACATGCTACAACGGAGGTGCGTGTTGACAAAGGCCACAGGCGACAAGGAGGAGGCACCACCGATGTTGATGCGCACCGACCCGTTCCGTGACCTGGACCGCTTGGCGCAGCAGTTCTTCGGAGCGACCACCGGCACCTGGTCCAAGCCCGCCGCGATGCCGATGGACGCCTACCGCGCGGGCGAGGAGTTCGTGGTCTCCTTCGACCTGCCGGGCGTCGACCCGAACGCCATCGAGCTGGACGTCGAGCGCAACGTGCTGACCGTCAAGGCCGAGCGCCGCCCGCTGCCCTCCGGCGACGACGTGCAGATGCAGGTCTCCGAGCGCCCGCTCGGCGTGTTCTCGCGGCAGCTCTTCCTGGGCGACACGCTGGACACCGACCACATCACCGCCGACTACGAGGCGGGCGTGCTGACCCTGCGCATCCCGATCGCCGAGAAGGCCAAGCCGCGCCGCATCGCCGTGGGCGGCACCCGCGCCGACCGCAAGGAGATCGAGACCTGAGGCGGTGAGCCTCATGCCCCGCGCGACCCTCCTCGATGCCGAACCGGTCCCGGACGTGGCAGCGGTTCGCGCCGAGTTCGACGCGTTGATCGCGGCCGTGTGGGACGACCCGGCGCCGGCGCCACCGCCGGCCGCCCGCCCCGCCCGGCCGCCGGGCCCCGAACCGGACACCCCCGCGCCGGTACCGCCGACGCGGGAGGTCGTGCCCGGGGCGGACCTCGCCCGCCAACGGTCCCCTCCGAGAGCGGGCCGACCCATCGCGCCCGGTCTGCGCTACGCCGCGGGCCGGGCGTGACCGTGCACGGCGAGGTGCGGCGACAGCGCCTTGAGGAAGTCCGGGGCGTCGAACGCCGCACCCGCCGAGACGACGCCGGTCGCCTTGACCCGGCCGGTGAGGACGCGGTCGACGGCCTCCACCGCCAGCGGCGCGCTGATGGCGTAGATGTCCCGACCGGTCGCCGTCAGGCGGCGCTCTTCGCCGTTCGCACGGACCAGCACGTCGACCACGAACGTCTGCGCGGACCGTCCCAGCTCGTCCACGGCGACCGGCGCTTGTGCGGCGGCCGACAGGTCGGCGGCGGCGTTGGCACTCATGTACGTGCGCACCTCGGGCACATCGAGGTGGCTGGGCACGGTCACCACATCGGCCATCGTGAACTCCCCGATGACCTCCCGCGGCCCGAGCGGAGCCGGGAACGGCCACTCCACCGTCGGCAGCGCGTCGTCGTGGTACTCCAACCGCCCGCCGGTGAAGCGCACCCGACGACCGCCCCGGCGCTCGCCCGACACCGCGCCCGCCGCCAGGGTCCCGGCGGTCGGGTGCCAACTGCTCAACCCGTACGCGACGTGCACCTCGTCCGCCGACGTCCACTCCCCCATCGCGGCCGTCACCAACAGGTCGCCGAGACCGCCGTAGAACGCCATCGCCGGCACCACGACACCGTCCACACGGCGCGCGAACGTGTCCACATTGGCCTCGATCTCGGCCGCGACATCGACGTAGGGGATCCCGGCCCGCCCGGCGGCCTCGATCAGCGACCCGGCCGTGGTCGCGAAGGGTCCGGCGCAGTTGATCACGGCCGTCGCGCCGGCCAGGGCGCGGTCGAGCGCGGCCGGGTCGTCCACCGACGCCTGCCGCACCTCCAAGCCCCCGGCGTGCGCCACCAGCTTGTCCCGGTCGCGGCCGAGCAGCAGCGGCGTGTACCCGCGTCCGCGCAACTCCGCGACCACGAACCGCCCGGTGTGCCCGTAAGCGCCGTACACAGCCACGTTCGTCATACCCGCTCCTAGCCGGAAGTGATCCACTGCGGCAATCCTGTCCGGCCGCACCGCCGCGGCCCAGTGTCCGGAACGACACGACCCGTACACTTTCGGACATGCGCACGGTCGCGGTCGCCGCCACGGACGGGATGCTCCACTTCGAACTCGCCCTGGCCTACGAGGTCTTCGGCTCCGCCCCGGCCGCCCTGCCCGGCCCCTGGTACGACGTGACCGTGTGCGGCACGCGTCCCGTGCGGGTCGGCCGGTTCCTGGTCGAACCCGATCACGGCCTCGACGCGCTCGCCCGCGCCGACACCGTGATCGTCCCCGCCCTGGCCGACGTGGACGCCGACCCGCCGGCCGACCTGGTCGAGGCGGTGCGGGCGGCCCACGACGCGGGCGCGCGGGTGGTCTCCCTGTGCACGGGCGTGTTCGCGCTCGCCGCCGCCGGCCTGCTCGACGGGCTGCGCGCCACCACCCACTGGGCCCACACCGACCAGCTGGCCGCCCGCTACCCGGAGGTGACCGTGGACCCGGACGTCCTGTACGTGGACAACGGCACCGTGCTCACCTCGGCGGGCAAGGCGGCGGCGATGGACCTGTGCCTGCACCTGGTCCGCCGCGACCACGGCTCGGCGGTAGCGAACGTCGTCGCCCGCCGCCTGGTCGTGCCGCCCCACCGGGCCGGCGGCCAGGCCCAGTTCGTCACCACCCCGGTGCCCGACCGGGACGACCACCCGCTGGCCGACCTCCTGCCGTGGATCATGGCCAGGCTGGACCAGCCGCTCACCGTGGAGGACCTGGCCCGCCGCGCGAACCTCAGCTCCCGCCACCTGGCCCGCCACTTCCAGGCGGTCACCGGCACGACCCCGCTGAAATGGCTGATGGCCCAACGAATCCGCCGCGCCCAGGAACTCCTGGAAACCACCGACGACAACGTGGACACCATCGCCGCAGCCGCCGGCATGGGCACGGCCACCACCCTGCGCCGCCACTTCCACCGCGCACTCGGCGTACCCCCCGACACCTACCGCCGCACGTTCCGCGCCTGACCCGTCACGCCCAGGTCGGCTGCCAGGCCCGCATGGTCTTCGGGCCGACCGCCCGAGCGCGCCCGGATCGAGAACTCGACGACCGCGCGGGCCCTCCGGATGTGAGGCGGGACGTGGAATCAAATCACTCGAACAATCGGTCGAACGCGGGTCGCCACAAAGTGACGAAGTCCGCGTTATTGCGGGGAACTGCGCAATCCCCGACTTGTCCCGCACATCACGACGCCAATACACTCGTTTTCCCGGAGAGCCCAGTCCGCATTTTTGGGGGAACTCATGCCAGGCATCGATCGCGGACCCAGGGTGTGGACGAGGTCGATCGGACTGCTCGCCGCCGTGGCGGCCGGGTGGCTGGTCGCCCGGGCCTTCGACGCCGACGGCGTCACCGGCCACCCCGGCTACCTGTTCGCGATCAACGCCCTGCTCGGGTTCGGCCTCTACGCCAGCACGCGCGGCATCGACCTCGCCGAGTTCCGCGAGCACTGGGGCACGGTGCTCGCCGCGGTCACGCTGGGCGTGCTGCTCAAGGTCGCGCTGATCTTCGGCGTGCTGTTCGCGTTCTACGAACGGCCCGAACACCTGCTGCTCGCGGTCGCGGTCGCGCAGATCGACCCGTTGTCGGTGGCCGCGCTGCGCGCCGGGTCACGGCTGTCCGAGGCGGGCAAGACGTTGCTGGCCGCCTGGTCCTCGTTCGACGACCCGATCACCGTGCTGCTCACCGTGTACCTGACCGCGTTGACCGTCGGCGGCGGCACGCTGCCGGTCGGCGGCGTGGGCACGCTCGGCGTGAACCTCCTGCTCAACCTCGCCCTGGCCGGGGCGGTGTTCGCCGTGTGGCGGGGGCTGCGCGGCCGGCGCGCGGCCGGGACCGGTTCCCCCGCCGGCCGGGCCGCGGTGCTGGTGGCGGTGCTGGCGGCCGGGGTGGTGGCGGCGAGCTTCTCGTTGTTGCTGGCGCTGGCCCTGATCGGGTTGTTCTACCGGCCGGGACGCTCGGCCGACGTCGATCGCGGGGCCGGCGTCGCCCTGTACCTGGGCACCTTCGCGATCGGATTGGTGCTGGTCAACGGCATCGACATCGGGACCGGCGTCGTGCTCGGCGTGGCCGCGTTCCTCGCCCAGGTCGTCGCGGCGTCGGCGCTCACGGCCAGGCCGCGCTGGCGGGGCGACCGGGTGCGGCTGGCCCTCGGGCAGCAGAACGGCCTCACCGCGGTGATCCTGGCGTTGATGCTCGAACCCGTGCTGCCCGCCGCCGCGGTCATCGCGCCGGCGGTCGTGGTGGTCAACCTCCTGCACGCCGTGACCAACGCCGTGCACGACCACGGACCGGCGTGGGTCGCCTCCCGCTCGGGCAAATGGGGCGGCACCGCTATTCCACGCCACCCGGAAATCGCACACCCGTCGTGACGACCGCTCTTCCGGCTGTCCGCCGGTCAAGTGGCGGAGTACGGCCGTTGGGGTAGTGCGGGGTAACCAATTTCCACTGACTTGCGATTCTATCAACGGTAAAGTCGGAGCCGGCACCGTTAGGGGGACGGCATGCGCGGGTCGCGGGCGACACTGACCGCACTTCTGCGGTGCGCGCCCGGCGGAACCCGTCCCCGCGGGGGGCGGCCGTGACAGCGGAGCCGGTCAACCCCTTCTCCGTCGCGCCGTTCCCGTCGGCCATGCAGCCCCTCAACCCCGTGGACCACGACCACGACCACCTGTACGTGGACGTGGACAGCACCGGCGCCCAGTACCTGGAGTTCCAGCGGCAGATGGGCGACCTGACGTCCGTGCTCGACCACGGGCGCATCGTCCTGGCCACCGGTGAACGCGGGTGCGGCAAGAGCGCGTTGCTCAACCGGTGCGCCGCCTGGGTGGTCGCGGAGCTCAAGCCGCGCGGGGTGACGGCGAAGGTCGTGGACACCACCACCACGTTCGCCGTGGACCAGCGGATGGGCGTGACCGACCGGATCATCAAGGTCTGCGACCGGCTCTTCGACGTCATGCGGCGCGAAGGCCTCATCCGCCCGGACGCGCTGGACGAGTTCCGGGAGAACCGACGCGAGCCGCACCGGGTCTACGACAACCTCGGCTACTTCATGCCCGACCGGCACGTCCTGGTCCTCCGATTACCCTCGCCCGAGGACCTGTGGCAGGAGGTCGTGAGCTACGCGAGCCTGGTGTGCGGCGGCGTCCTGTTCCTGGTGGAGTCCGCCCACCTCGACCGCGAGCAGGTGCGCCGGATCACGCGCGAGACCGAGGCGTTGACCAAGCCGGTCGTGCTGGAGGTCGGTCCGCTGGTCGACGGCGACGCGCGCAAGTTCATCGAGGCCCGGTTGAACCCGCAGGGGATCCCGGGCCGTTTTCCCCGGATGAGTGACCAGACGGTCGTGTCGGCTGGCCACAAGTTCGCGACCGTGGCGCAATTGCAGCGCACGTTGCACAGCACGTACGAATTCCGGATGAGCCAGGCGGACTACGACGACGGCGCGTTCGTGACGATCGAGGACATCCTCGACGACGTCAAGCGCCGCTCGGGAGACGGATCGGGGGCCCCATGAACGGCGGACGCGACGACGGAACACCCTTGCGCAACCCGTTCTCGGCGATGGCGGTGGCCCGCGTCGCCGGCTCCGAGGACGACGCGGGCGGCTCGGAGTTCACGGTCGAGACCGACGCCATCCGCCGCGCGACGGCCCACCTCACCGAGTACCTCGACGCCCCCGACTCCGCCGCCGGACGCGGACCCGGCGCGGTCCTGCTGGTGCTCGGCGAACTGGGCACCGGCAAGACCCACCTGGCCCGCCAACTCGTCCGCACCGCCGCCGCGCGCCTGGCCGACCGGACCCGGTCGCTGCACATCGAGGCGACCGCGGAGAACGTGCTGAGCACGTACCAGCGGTTCCTGCTGCAACTGGGGTTGGAGCGGGTCCGGGCGCGGGTGAGCGAGTTCTACGCCGACATCGTCGCCGAGCAGTTGCAGGACACCGGGCTCGCCGGCCACGCCGTGGACCTGCTGCGCCGCCGCGAGGTCGAGCCGCGCAAGGTCGTGGACGAGCTGCGGCTGATGGAGAGCCAACTCCTGCGGCGCGTGCACCGCGAGCTGAGCGACGTCACCGAGAACGAGAGCTTCGGCAAGGCGCTGACGTTGTTGCTGCGGCCCGGTTTCGAGGACGCGGTGTGGAAGTGGCTGACCGGCGGCGAGCCGGACGTCATCCTGCGCGAGCGCGACATCACGACCCGGATCGCGGCGGCGCCGGACGTGCTGGAGGCGATGGGGGTCTTCGCCCTGCTCTTCGGCGGCAGCCGGCGGCGGTTCGTGCTGGTGGTGGACGAGTTCGACAAGATCTTCTCGCTGGCCCGGCACGCCGACGACCGGGTGATGCTCGCCTTCCAGAAGATGCTGGAGGTGTTCTCCAACGCGGGCGCTTTCCTGGTGCTGTGCGGGCATCCGGACTTCCTGACCATGTTGGACGCCAGCGCCAGGCAGCGCATCACGCACACCGTGCCGATGACCGGGTTGAGCGTCCCGCAGGCGCGGGAGTTCATCGAACTGGCGCAGCGGGCGGAGTTCGGGCAGGCGCGGCTGGAGCCGTTCACGCCGGACGTGGTCGAGTACGTGACCACTTTGGCCGGCGGCAACGTGCGCCGCGTGATCCGCATGTGCCACACGCTGTTCCAGATGACCGAGGGACGCGGCCTCGTCACCGACGAGATGGTCCGCGCCGCGGCGCGCGAGCAGCTGGGACCGTTGTCGGCCGACGAGGTCCTGTCGAGCGCTCGTCGGGTGCTGGTGCACAACGGCTGGACGTACCAGCCTGATCACTACCTGTCGTTGGGCCGGGACTCCCGGGTCGACTTCTGGCTGACCTTCGCCGACCGGACCGGCGGTTGCGCCGTGCTGTTCACCGACTCCGTGCTGACGCACCCGGACGTGGAGGCCGTCCGCCGCCGGTTCGCCGCCGTGCGACAGGCGCACGCCGACGCCGAGGTGGTCCTGGTGGTCAACGGCGTCGTGGCCGGCGACGTGGCGCCGTTGCTGCGCGGCGTCCTGGGTCGGGAGCCGGTCGTCTACTCCGGACGCCGTTTCACCGACGACCTCCAGGTGGCGGTGCGGGCCGCGATGACCTTGCTGCCCGCCGAGCAGAGCGCCGACCCGGCGGGGTTGGTGCAGCAGCGGATCGACCAGATCAACCGGCAGCAGTCGAGCCTGTACGGGTTCGTCGAGCAGTTGGCGGACCACATCGACGGGCTGCGCACGTCGTCGGACCGGCGGTTGGCCGAGATCCAGCACCAGCTCACCGACCTCGCGGCGGGAACGCCC
This sequence comes from Saccharothrix sp. NPDC042600, assembly GCF_040647305.1. Taxonomy (NCBI): domain Bacteria; kingdom Bacillati; phylum Actinomycetota; class Actinomycetes; order Pseudonocardiales; family Pseudonocardiaceae; genus Saccharothrix; species Saccharothrix sp. NPDC042600. The sequence continues at coordinate 23,213 of NZ_JBEZBW010000116.1, forward strand.
CGGGAGGCGGCTTCGGTCGAGCTGCCGGGGCCGGTGGCCCAGCTGTTCGACGACGCGTTGGGCGTGTTGGAGGAGAACACGCACACGGAGTTGATGACCCGCGAGGCTTTCGCGCGGGGACCGGAGTCTTCGCGGGTGCTGGATGCGGTGCAGCGGCGGCAGCGGACTCCGGGGTACCTGGAGGCGCTGGGGATCGTCACGTTGTTGCAGCAGGCTCTGCACACGTTCCGGGATGGCGTGCAGCAGTGGTACGCGGATGTCCGGGCGCGGGAGGGTGGGGGTGAGTTGTCGGCCGGCGCGGTGGAGGAGTTGGACGAGATCTGTCGGACGTATGACGCCGTGGTCGAGTACTTGCCCCGGCACAAGTTGGACCCTCTGGTGCAGCTCGCTCCTTGGACCGCTCGTGGTGGGCCTGTTTCCGACTTGAGTCGGCCTTCTCGGCGTGCTTCTTTGCGGACTCACCTCGACAACTTGAGTACTTCCGTACGTCGTGCCGCTGTTCGCTCTCTCACTTTGCGCTGACTCTTCTTCGCTTCGCTTCTCTCCTTGGACGCGCTTCGCGCTCTCAAGCCGACGCGCTTCGCGCTCTCACGCCCTACGCGCTGACGCGCTCTCAAGATCAAAAGCGCCTCGCCGGCGGGCAGGCCCCCGGGGGTGGAAGGGCGTCGGTTCGTTCCCCGTACGGCCTGCCGGAGGCAACC